>NZ_JBHVXZ010000026.1:22401-98691 GCF_042881395.1 Amycolatopsis sp. NPDC058278
GACCAGCTCCACCAGCTCGCCGTCGGCGTCGAACACCAGCTGGCGGGATCCCGGCCGCGGGGGCGCGCCGGACCCCCGGCGCCGGCCCGCCCCCCCCCCCCCCCCACGACGCCGGGTCAGCCGAAGGTGACCACGAGGCGGCCGTCGGAAGCGAAGGACCACTTCATCGTGCCGGCGTACGACGAGCACCGGGACCCGTTCTTGCCGGTCCAGAACTGGTCCGAACTGTCGACGCTGCCGACGGTCTTGTCGTTCGAGCCGCCACTGGCGAAGCGGCACGAAGTGTCGTTGCGGAACACCGAAGTGCCGGTGTCGAAGGAGAAGTTGCGTTCGGCGTTGTCGATGCCGACGTTGTCCGAAACGGTCATCGAGCCGGGGTTGCTGTTGTAGGTGAACCCGTGGTGGCCGTTGCGGTAGGCGATGTCGCGCCGGACGATGTGGTTGACCGCGATCTTGTCGCCGCCGAGCTTGTAGCCGTTGCGGTCGCCGTTCTTGTTGACGGTGCCGTTGCTGAGGGTGCCATTGGCGTAGGCGAGCGAGTCCTCGATGGTCACCGGGCCGATCGGGCCGGTGTCGGTCTTGGTGTAGAGGTCCCAGCCGTCGTCGATGTTGTTGTGGGAGACGTCGTAGCGGAAGACGTTGCCGGGGCCGGCGGTGAGTTTCGCGGCGAACCCGTCGGCGTCCTCGCCGTCGGAGTCGGCGTTGTCGTGCGATTCGGAGCTGACGACGAGGTTGTTCGCCGGCCACTGGTCCTTCGGGGTGCTCGACGCGATCCGGGAGATCTGCAGCCCGGAATCGCGGTTGAAGCGGGTGATGACGCGTTCGATGACGTTGTTGCTCCCGCCGACGAAGATCCCGTTGTCCCCGGCCCGCTCGACGACGATGCCGGCGACGCGCCAGTAGGAGCCGTTGACGGCGAGCCCGCGGTTGGCCGGGTCTTCCTTCATGGCCGAGAAGTTCAGCACGGGGGTCTCGCCGGGGTACGCGGAGAGGGTCTTGCGTGCGCTGGACGTGCCGCTGTTGCCCGGCGCGATGGTGACGGTCTGGGCGTAGGAGTAGGTGCCGCCGCGGAGTGAAATGGTGCCACCCGAGCCGATCCGGGTGAGCGCCGAGGGCAGGGTGGTCGGATCCGCCTGCGTACCGGCGGCGGAGTCCTTGCCGTTGGGTGCCACGTAGAGCGTGGTGGCCGCGGCGGCGGCGGACGGCGGTGCCAGCGCGGCCACCGTGACCAGTGCGGCGGCTGCTGTAAGCGCTTTCTTGATGCTTCCGTACGAACTCATGCGCGCCTCCTTGCGGGCAAGAATCGACACCGAATCCGAGAGCGCTCCCAATGACCGGGGGAACGGGATCTTCGGTGAGGCGACGGTAGCACCGGGCGCGCCGGGCGCGATTGGGCCAAGCGGGTCGTTCGTACTGAAAACGCTTTCAGAGGTCGGCCGCCCCCGGCCCCGGGGTGCTCGGCCGGGTCCGGGTCGTCACCGGCCGATCACCACCGCCCTCGGCCCGGCCGACGGCACGCACCGTCCACATCGGACACCGAGTGCCCGGCCGCGCCGGGTGAGCGGCGCCTATCCGCCTGGAAGCGGGGGCAGTGGTGGCGGATCCGCGATGCCGTCGGCGGGTTCGAGCCCGAGGACGGCGAGCAGCAACGCGCAGTCGTCGGCGTCGTTCGCCGCCGATGCCACCGCCCGGGCGCCGTGGTAGCGCTGTTCGGGGGTGAGGTCGAACGTCGTTTCCTTGAGCGGTGGTGGTCCCGCGGTGCGCCTCACGTGAACGAGAAGTGTCGAGGGCAGCCGGATTTCCGGGATTTCGCAGTGGTCATCGGTCCTCCGCCGGTCTCGGCGCTTCCGGAGGCACCGGCCGGGGCCAGGTCGGGGCGCGCGCCGGCGACCGACGCGGCGTCAGCCGCCGAACGTTCAGCGTAGCCCCGGCGGCGGGCGGCGTTGGGGTGAAGCGGGGGAAATTCCCCAGGACCACCCGCTTGGCTGACCCCCGCGCGAACCGGCATCCATAGGCTGGATGCCTGTGCCCGGAGCCGGCCACCGCCGACGGTGGGTTCCGGGTGATCCGGCAGTGCCGCCGGCCCGGAAGGGACGTCTTCGCGCCGTCGTGAAGACCTTCGACGAGCACCCTGGAGATGGTGGGCATGGCCGGCCGTGAACGACAGCTGACCCGGACGTTCGTCGCGCTGGCCGACACCCTCGCCGAGGGTTTCGACGTCGCGGGCTTCCTGCGCGTGCTGGTGCTGAACTGTGTGGAGCTGCTCGACGTCGATGCGGCCGGGTTGCTGTTCGTCGGCGAGAGGGGGAGCGCGCAGGTGCCGGCGTTCTCCACGGAGCGGGCCGGTGTTCTCGAACTCTTCCAGCTCGGCGCCGGCGAGGGCCCGTGGGTGGAGTGTCTCGCCGGCCGGGCTCCGGTCCCGGTCGCCGACATCGCCGCGGAGTCCGCGCGGTGGCCGCGGTTCGCGGCGGAGGCCGCCCGGCAGGGGTTCGCCTCGGCGCACACGGTGCCGCTGCGGCTGCGCACCCGGATCATCGGCGCGCTGGACCTCTTCGGTGCCCGGCCCGGTGCGCTGGGCACCGACGACGCCGAGCTGGCGCAGGGGCTGGCGGACGCGGCGACGATCGGCGTGCTGCACGAGCGGGCGGTCCGGCACGGGAAGGCGACGTCCGAGCAGCTGCAGACCGCCCTGAACAGCCGGGTGGTCATCGAGCAGGCGAAGGGTGTCCTTGCCGTGACCGGCCGGCTCGCCATGGACGATGCCTTCACCGCGCTGCGTGGCTACGCCCGCAGCCACAACCTCCTGCTCCGCGACGTCGCCCGCGGGCTCGCGGAACGTGAGCTCGACCCCGCCCTCGTGCTGGCCCGGCGCGACCACACGCGCTGACCGGCGTCAGCGCCGAGTGGTGAGGTAAGGCCCCGGATCGCCGCCGGCACGGGCGCCGTCGGCGAGCCAGCGGAGGAAACCGCTCCGGTCGCGGCGTTCGATTTCGTCCAGGTACTCCTGCCTGCGCTGGACCAGGCGACGGCGGCCCTGCGCATCGCGGCTGACGAGCAGCTGGAAATAGCTGCGCCGCCACGCCGTGCACAGCTCGTCGGTGCTCAGCGCGGCGACCGGACGGGCCGGCGGGGGCGGGGTGACCGCGGCGACCGCGTCAGCCGTACCGGCCGCGGGGCGGTGGGCTCTGCGCCGCAGGCCGGCCGCCAGCGCGGCGACGGCGCAGACGACCACCAGCGACGCCGTCACCCAGCCACCGAAGGCCGCCAGCATCCCGGAAACGGTGAAGCACAACGCGAAGAAGATCGCCGCGGCGAGCGCGCCCGCCCGCAGTGCCGTGATCCGCGTCCGCGCCGCGCGTGCGGTGTGCGGGGCGAGCGCGGCGACGAGGATGCCGACCGCCAGCCCCAGTACGGCGAGGCCGACGAGCTCTCCGGGTGGTGTCGTCCGGACGCCGAGCGTCGCGAAGACGCCGGCTACGAGGGCGGCCGCGGACCAGGCCGTGCGTGCGCGCATGGGTTCGCCTCAGCGTCGGGGCGGTGGCCCGGGCTGTCCGCCCGCGCCGCCTCCGGTGATCGTGACCGCCGGGGTCTGAGGCGTTGGGGAAACTTTAGCCGTTCCGGTGGCCGGGGCATATGGTGCGGCCGGACCACCCGGGCGGCGCTGTCGGCGTACCGGGATCGCCGCGTACGGTGGGCACCGCCCCGGACCCCGGCCAAGTGCCTGTCGATCGAACCGGGGAATGCCATGGAATCCGCGCTGGACGATCTGTACGACGAGTACCCGGTGGGCTGGGTGCTGACCTACCGGTGCAGGCGGACGCCCGGCCCGCCGTTCGGCGGCTGCGCGGCCGGCGTGGTTCTCGGACCGCCCGTGCGGGACGCCGGCACCGGTCTCGAATCCATCCCGCTGGCGCCACTCGGCGACGGTCCCACGGTCTGGGTCCCGGACCGGGACGTCGTGGGCATCGAGCCCCGGTGGGCACCGGCCGGTGGGGTGGCAGCCGGCGGATCACCATCCACAAAGGACAGCTGAACGGAGACCACCCGCCTGGCTGACGACGTCGCATCCCGGCCGGGTTTACCGTGGATGGCGCGTCCCGGACCCCGGCGCCCGGCGTTCGAGTGAACGGGGTGGTGACATGGGCACGGCAGAGGGCCCCGGATCCGGCGCGGACCGTGCCTGGCCGGCCAGGCACGGCGGCGGCTACCCGCCGGGCTGGCAGGTCCGGTACCGGGCTCGCCGGGACCGGACCGCTTCCGGCGCGGCCGGCCCGCCGGCGGGGCAGGAGCGCATCGGGACGATCACGGGCCCCGCTCTTCGCGACGAGCACACCGGCACCACGTGGGTGCCGGTCCGGCCCTTCTGCGCGGGCTCCGGGCACGCCGTTGAAACCGGTCCGGGCCACCGACATCCTCGACGCCTACCCACCCGGCGAACCCGATCCCGAGGAAGCCGCGGACGACGAAGCCCGGGACGACGCGGTGGTCGTCGAGCTGCCCGGCCGCGGACCCGGCGGCCACTAGGTTCGTGGTCGTGAGCCCGGGGAAAGATTCCGCTACGGTCGGAAGCCCCGGAGAGGTGATGCCGGCGTGCTCGGACGCGGCCGCGCGCATCCCCGGGTCGTCGAGCCGGGACGCGCTGAGCAGGGGGTTCGCCATCCGTGACGTGTGGGGGGAGCACTCACCGCTGGGACAGCTGTGGGCGGAGGTGACCGCCTTGGCCGGGGAACACGGCCGGGTGCCGTCCGTCGAATTCGTGTGCGAGGTCGCCGCGGAACGGTTCGGGACCGCGGGGTCCTGCCTGGTCGTGACCGGGGCGACCGGGGTGGCGAAGGTGCGCAGCGCGAGCGGTGAGCTCGGGAGCCGGATCCCCGAGATCGAGGTGACCGTGGGGGAAGGACCGATCCGGGATGCGCTGGAGCTGGCGTCCCCGGTGGTGATCGGCGACCTCGACGCGGTGCGGGTGCTGCGCAGGTGGCCGCTGTTCGCCCCGCTGGCGGTCGAGCAGGGAGCGCGGGCGTGTTTCACGTTCCCGCTGGCGGTCGGCGTCGTCCGGTCCGGCGTCCTCCTCCTGCTGAACGGCTCGCCGATCGAGCCCGAACCGGCGATCCTCCGGGAAACGCTGCTCTTCGCCGACCTGCTGCTGGCGATGATGCTGGGGGAGCAGGTCGCGGGAGGCGGACCGGCCCCCGGACCGGCGGAGGACGAGTTCCCCCTCGTCGGCCGCGAAGTGCACCAGGCGACCGGGATGGTGGCCGTGCAGCTGAACACGCATCCGGACATCGCGTTCGCCCGGCTCCGAGCGCGAGCTTTCGCCGAGGGACGGCGCTTGTCCGACCTCGCGGCCGACGTCGTCGGCCGCCGGACGCGGTTCGCCCCCGATCCGGGCACCGAATGACCTGAAGCCGGCCGCCGCCCGTTGCGCGAGCGGGAAGTGCGGCCGCGTTTTCGGCGTGGCGAATCCCGGCATTCCCGGACCGTTCTCGCAAATGCACGCGAAGATTCCCGGCCTGGCGCAGGGAACTCGGCGCGGTACCCGTCCGGCGGTTTTCCGGTGTCCCGGATCGCCTAGTATCGGGATTTCCGGCGCCGCAACGAGACCACCGCGGCCGCACCGCCCCGGACCCTGGTCGGTGAATTCCGCCCCTAGGACACGGAGGCGTTCCGATGGGTCCCCTACCCCGAGTTCCGCACGTCCGGCTCGTGACCACGGATTCCCGATGATCATCACCGCGCGCGGCGGAGAGCTGCCGCTCCGGGTCGAGGTGGGCGACCTGCGGATGCTCGAAACGACGACCCGTGCGTTCCGCGCTCTCGACTACCGCTGCGGCGGCGGAGTCTGCCGCGCTCCGCTCGCCGCACTCGGCTCGTGGACGATGCTGCTGCGCAAGGGAAGCGTTCCGCCGCGACTGCGGCGCCGGCTTTGCCGCGACCTCGCCGACCTGCACAACCTGCGGGCCTGGACGGAGTTCGACTCCGGCCACGACGAGTCCGCGCTCCGGTCGTTCGACGTCGCGGCGGAACTGGCGACGGAAGCCGGGGAGCACGATCTGCTCGCCAACATCCGCTACCGGCGGGGTCGCCTGCGCCTGCAGAACGGCGCGGTCGACGAGGCGCTGGCGGAGTTCGAACAGGGGCAGGTGGCGGCGCGGCGGGGGCGGTCCGCCCTGGCGCAGGCGATCCTCTCGGCCAACCAGGCGTGGGCCTGGGCCATGCGGGCGGACGAGTCCGCCGCGTTGCGGCACCTGGGCCGGGCGACCGACGCGTTCGCGGCCGGCTCGGCAGCGGCTCCGTGGGCGCAGTTCTTCGACGCGAACGACCTCTCCGCGATGACCGGAACGGTGTGGGCCGAGCTGGCGTGCACGGTGAACCCCCGGCACGCGGTCCGGGCACTCCCGTTCCTCGACACCGCCGTGGCCGGCTACGGCCCCGAAATGGGCAGAAGTCTTTCGCTGACCCAGATCATGCTCGCCCTCGCGCACGCTGTCCGGCGTGACACGGGGGAAGCCGCGCGGGTGGGTGCCGGGGCCATCGCCGCGGCGCGGGAAATCGGGTCGGTGCGCGCCAAAGGGCGCCTTCGGCCGCTGGAGGCCGTGGTCCGCAGCGGCACACCCACCCGGGAAGGCCGGCAGCTGCTGGTTCGCATCGCCGAGTTCCGGGCTGCGGCCGGCTGATCCCGGCCGCCGATCAAGAACGAGATCCCGGCGATTGATGGCCGGATCCGGCTGCATTGCCGGTTGTCGAGAAAACCGGACCGGACGCTCGGCTCACACAGCCGTGAGGCTCCGGCACGTATATAGTGAGACGACGCCCCAGACCTCGGCGGCCGTGGTTTCCCCGGCTCGGGCCGTCCGGTTCGAGCCCGACCGGACGGCGAGGCGCACGATGTTCGCACGCGTGGCGAGAACTTTCCCGACATTCCCCGGCTGTCTGCCGTCCATGACCACTGCGGTGAGCTCCTCCACCGGCTGGACAACGGCGCCAAGACCGGCAGTATTTCCCGTCCGTTTCTGACCACCCGGGCGGGAGGCATTCATGACGACGGTCGACGGCGGGCTCCTGGCTTCGGCGGTGGCGGGTGATCGCGCCGCCACGGAGGAATTGCTGTGCGTGCTGCGCCCGGGCGTGCTGCGGTACTGCCGCGCACGCGTGGGTGATCGGCCGCACCGCGACAGCGACGCGGAGGACTGCGCGCAGGAGGTCCTGCTCGGCGTGCTCAGGGCGCTGCCGGGCTACCGGTACGGCGCCGGGAAGTTCTGGAGCTTCGTCTACGGGATCGCCGCGCACAAGGTCGTCGACGCGCACCGGCGCCGGGACGACGACCGCAGCGTCCCGGTCGCGGAGTTCGCGCGCGTGCCTTGCGGGCTGCGGGATCCGGCACACCAGGTCGAGGACCTCGAGCGGCGGCTCCGGCTGCACCACCTGCTCGGCCTGCTGGCGCCGCAGCAGCGGGACGTCGTGATCCTGCGGGTCATGTTCGGCCTCTCCGCCCGCGACACGGCCGACGTGCTCGGGGTCGCGGGCGCGGGCTCGGTGCGGGTGAGCCAGCACCGGGGGCTGGCCGCGCTGCGCCGCCACATCGCCGCTTCGCCGGTTCCGTGACGGCGTGGCCCAGCTCGGTGGTGGGTATGATCGGCGAACGCAGCCGCGGTAGCGGAGCTGATCCGGACCCGGCCCCGTCCGAGTTGGTGTGGCGATCACGAGCACCGACCCGGAAGGAACCGAATGTGGGAACGCGAAGCGTGCCGGTGGTGGATACGCGGTGGCTGAGGTCGAGGTCCTGCGGGCGAGCGTGCTGGCCGCCCTGGCCGAGGTCGGTACCGGCAGCGGGGTCGACGTCGTCGGGCGGGTGTGCCGGTCGTGCGTGCGCCTGCTGCCGGTGGACGGTGCTGCGGTGTCGGTGATGGTCGACGCCGGGCACCGCGAAATCGTCTACGCCAGCGACGCGGTGAGCTTGGCGCTGGCGGAGCTGCAGTTTTCCCTCGGTGAAGGGCCGTGTTTCGAGGCGTACACGCTCGGTGGGCCGGTGCTGGTGCCGGATCTGGCCGCCGGGCCGCCGCCGCTGTGGCCGGTGTTCGCGGCCGAGGCCGCGGCGCACCCGGTGGCGGCGTTGTTCACGTTCCCGGTGCAGATCGGGGCGGTCCGGGTGGCGACCCTCGACACCTATCGGTCTACGCCGAGCTCGCTGAGCCCCGGCGAGCTGTCGATGGCCTTGCAGGTGGCCGACATCGCGGCGCTCGCGTTGTCGGGGCTGCGGGACGGAGGCGGTCGCTGGCTGGACGGGGACGGGCGGTGGATGGAAAGCGCGGGGATGCGGTACCGGGAGGTGCACCAGGCCACCGGGATGCTGATCGCGCACCTGGACCTGTCCGCGTCGGCCGCCTTGGCCCGGTTGCGGGCGTACGCGTTCGGGCACGGCCGTCCCCTGCTCGAGGTCGCGGCCGACATCGTGGCCGGGCGGTTGCGGTTGGACGAGGCATTCGGCGGGGATTCACCATGAAAGCAGTCGACGAACCAGGAGATGGTGGGCATGGCCGACCGTGAACGACAGGTGACCCGGGCGTTCGTCGCGCTGGCGGACACGCTGGTCGACGACTACGACGTCGCCGACCTGCTGCACACGCTGGTGCAGCAGTGCGTGCAGCTGCTGGATGTGGCAGCGGCGGGGTTGACGCTGGCCGACGAGCGGGGCGGCCTGCAGGTGCTGGCGTCCTCGACCGAGCAGGCGCGGCTGCTGGAGCTGTTCCAGCTCAACATCGACGAAGGTCCGTGCATCGAGTGTTTCACGACCAGCTCGCCGGTGCTGGTGGCCGACATCGCGGCGGCGGCGACCCGCTGGCCGCGGTTCGCGGCGGAAGCGGCCAAGGACGGGTTCGCGTCGGTGCACGCGCTGCCGTTGCGCCTGCGCAAGCAGACGATCGGGGCGTTGAACCTGTTCGGGCTGAACTCGGGTGAGCTGTCGGCGGACGACGTGGCGCTGGCGCAAGGGCTGGCCGACACCGCGACGATCGGCATCCTCCACGAGCGGGCTTTCCGGCAGGGGGAGATCCTGTCGGAGCAGCTGCAGACGGCGTTGAACAGCCGGGTGATCATCGAGCAGGCCAAGGGCGTGCTCGCCGTAACCGGGCAGCTGAGCATGGACGCGGCTTTCCAGGCATTGCGCGGTTACGCCCGGCGGAACAACCTACGGCTCAGCGACGTCGCCCGCGCGTTGGCCGACCGCGAGCTCGCGCCCTCGACCGTGCTGGTTCCTTCGGAGACCGCCCGCCTGCACTGAGCTGGGCGGGTCCTTTGTGGACTTGCGGACGGCGCTTGTCGACGGTGTGGCCTGCATCCGGGAGCAGCCGCCTCGCCGCCGGCGAGGCGGCTACGAGTCGGCCGGTTCAGCTCGGAGGGGGATCCGGCAGCCCGGCGACAGGTCGAGAGTGCGCTCGGCATGCGCCGGTGAGGGTGGCCGTGCATCGGCTCCCGGCCCTGAGACACGAATCGGCCCCTACCGTGTTCTCGCTGGCAGGGGCCTCGTCATGCTCGCCGAGGGCCGGCCTTGGCTGGCCGCGCTTCACGGACCTGATCAGTTCCCCCCGGACTTCCGCGCCGCCGCTACCCGCTGGGCCTGGACCTTCTCGAAGCCCTTGCCCTGCTCCTCGCTGATCGGCACGGCAGTCCAGTACTCACGGCCAGACTGGATGCGGTACAGCGCATCCGACCGCTCCCACCGGAGTTTGGTGGAGAAGAACTCCTCGTGCACGCCACCCGTGCGCACCACGAAGAACGGGTTCTCCACCGGGTGCTCGGTCGTGACGATCGCGAAGTATTGGTAGCTCATGGCAGTCCAATCTAGTCCCGACCGAACTCCGGGGGCCTGGTGCAGGAACGGTGTTTCCGGCTCTGGTCATGAGTGCAGGGTGGGGCGGCCCTACGACCTCCGGCCACGCCGCGGTGAGCACCTGGCTGGGTGCCGGCCGTGACGGTCGCGGAGTGGGCCGGCCCGTCCGTCGCTGTCCTGCTGGAGGTCTACGCAAGTTTCCTCGACGGCGGCGAGGAGGTTGCCAAGCGGCAAATCGAGCGCGCGCTCGGCACTCCGCCGCGGTGAGCGCGCACACGCATCGCACACAGACGCCCGGATCCGGCCGTAGTCCGTCGGGTGAGACGCGAATCGGCCCCTACCGCGTTCGCGCTGGTAGGGGCCGGTTTTGCGTGATCAAACAGGGTGCCCTCGGCAGGATTCGAACCTGCGACACCTGCCTCCGGAGGGCAGTGCTCTATCCCCTGAGCTACGAGGGCCCATCGCTGGGCGACTCCGAAAGCTTAGCGCATGCCCCGCGAGCCCCCTCCCGCAGGTGGTCCGACTGGCAACCGTGCTGGTCAGGGCGATGAAGTTGATCGATTCGGCCGGTCGTCGATAGCGTGGTAGGCCCACCTGAAGGAGCCGAGATGGCCGAGCCGTTCCAGGTAGTTCTCGATGAGGGCGATGTCGCCGATCTGCGAGAGCGGCTGCGGCGGACGCGGTGGCCCGAGGCCGAGACCGTCGATGACTGGTCGCAGGGGGTTCCGCTCGCCTACGTGCGTGAGCTCTGTCGTGACTGGGGCGAGGAGTACGACTTCGGGTTCGCGCGGCGGCTCAACGCCTTTCCGCAGTTCCGGGCCACCGTCGACGGGGTCGGCCTGCACTTCCTGCACGTCCGGTCGCCGGTGGCCGATGCGCTGCCGCTCGTGCTGACCCATGGCTGGCCCGGGTCCGTGCTGGAGTTCCTCGACGTCCTCGGGCCGCTGACCGATCCCGCCGCGTACGGGGGTGATCCCGCCGATGCCTTCCACGTCGTCGCGCCGTCGCTGCCCGGGTTCGGGTGGAGTGACAAGCCCGCGCTGAAGATCGCGCGGGTGGCCGAACTGTGGGACGGGCTCATGACGTCGCTCGGCTACGACCGCTACGGCGCCCAGGGTGGCGACTGGGGTGCCGCCGTCACGAACGCCGTGGCGCGGTCCGGCCACGTCGCCGGCGTGCACGTCAACTTCGCGCCCGTGCGGATGGACACCGCCGACCCGACACCCGGGGAGCGCCAGGCCCTCGCCGATCTCGAGGAGTTCCGGCGGAGCGGCAGCGGCTACTCCGCCCAGCAGGGCACCCGCCCGCAGACGCTCGGCTACGGCCTCACCGACTCGCCCGCCGGCCAGGCCGCCTGGATCGCCGAGAAGTTCTGGGCCTGGACCGACCACAAGGGCCGCCCGGAGGACGCCGTCGACCGGCGGCGCATCCTGGACGCGATTTCCGTCTACTGGTTCACCGCGACGGCGGCGTCGTCCGCGCGGATGTACTGGGCGAACAACGACCGCGATCTGTCCACTGTGGATGTTCCGGCCGGGGTTTCGGTGTTCCCGAAGGAGATCGTGCGGCCGTCGCGGCGGCAAGCCGAGCAGCGCTACACCGACCTGCGCTGGTTCGAGGAACTGCCCGTCGGCGGGCACTTCGCCGCGCTGGAGCAGCCCGGGTTGTTCGTCGAGCAGGTGCGCGGGTTCTTCCGGCTGGTGCGCTAGGCGAGCCAGCCACTCGTCAACCGCTGCACGGCTGAGCCGTCGCGGTCGGCGAACTTGAGTGCCGCGAACTCCTCGGCCCACTTCGACGTCTGGATGCGGAAGGCGGGTGTCTCCGCCGTCATCGCGCCCAGGATCACTTCGGCGACCTTGTCGGCCGTCTGCGCGCCCTGGAACGACTTCGTGACGTTGGCGATGTACTTCCGCAGGGAATCGGCGTACGGCCCGGCTTCGGCGAAGAGCCGCTCGCCGACGCCGACGTTGTTGACGAACTCCGTCGCGACCGCGCCCGGCTCGACGACGCACACCGTGACACCCTGCGCCGCGGCGACCGGCGCCAGCGCTTCCATCATGCCTTCGACGGCGAACTTCGCCGCGCAGTAGGCCTCGTTGAACGGCTGGCCGATCACGCCGCCGACACTGGTCACCGTGATCAGGCGGCCGCCACTGGCGCGCAGGGCCGGCATCGCGGCCTTGGTCGTCTCGGCGACGCCGAAGAAGTTGACCTCCATCGTCTCGCGAACCGCTGAGACGGGTTCCTGCTCGATCGTGCCGATGTGACCCGCGCCGGCGTTGTTGACCAGGACGTCGAGCCGGCCGTAGTCGGCGAGGACGCCTTCGAACGCCGCGCCGACGGAGCCGGCGTCGGTCACGTCGAGCGGGCGGACGTCCAGTTCGACGCCGGCCTCGGCGGCGGCCTCGTGCAGGCGGCCGGCGCGACCGGTGTCGCGCAGCGTCGCGACCGTGCGAAAGCCTCGCCGGGCCGCCAGTACCGCCGTGGCCAGGCCGATGCCGGAGGACGTGCCGGTGATCAGGGCGACGCGGTCGTTGCTCATCGGGCGACCTCGATCTGTTCAGCGGAATGGCGGAAATGGTGGTCACGGTATCGGTTCGCCGAGCCGTCCGAGTCCGCGGCGGTGGCACCTGCTCGGGTGCATCGTCGACGCCGAAGGGTGACGAGTCCGCCTGGCGGGAAACCCCGCCTGGTGGATTGGGTGGCCCGGCCGCGCGCGGTAGCTTGCCGGTGAGTGATCTTAGCCTGCCCTCTGTTGCACATATGCGCATCCGACTATATGTTTGACCCGACGGTGAACCGGGAACGGAGGCGGAATGGGTCAGGGACACGGCCACGGGCACGCGATCGCGCCGGCGAGCGCGTCGGGGCGCCACGTGCGACGGCTGGCCATCGCCCTGGGCATCGGCGCCGGGTTCATGGTGCTCGAGTTCGTCGTCAGCGTGACGACCGGCTCGCTGGCCCTGATCTCGGACGCGGCGCACATGTTCACCGACGTCCTCGGGGTCGGCATGGCGCTGGCCGCGATCATCCTGGCGCGGCGCAGCGGGCCCACGGTCAGCCGCACCTTCGGGCTCTACCGCGCGGAGGTGCTGGCCGCGCTGGCCAACGCGCTGCTGCTGTTCGGCGTCGCGGGGTACGTCCTGATCGAGGCGATCGGCCGCATCGGCGACCCACCGGCGGTCCCGGGTCTCCCGGTGCTGCTGGTCGCGGCGGCCGGCCTGGTGGCCAACCTGGTGTCGTTCGCCGTGCTGCGGTCGGGGGCGAAGGAAAGCCTCAACGTCCGCGGCGCGTACCTCGAGGTGCTGGCCGACCTGATCGGCTCGGTCGGGGTCCTGATCAGCGGCGCGGTGACGTTGCTGACGGGCTGGCGCTACGCCGACCCGATCATCGGTGTCGCCATCGGGCTGTTCGTGCTGCCCCGCACGTGGACGCTGGCCCGCCGGGCGCTGCGCATCCTGTTCCAGCACGCGCCCCAGGGCGTCGACGTCGGAGCGATCAACGCGGAGCTGGCGGCCCTCCCGGGCGTGGCGGACGTGCACGACCTGCACGTCTGGACGCTGACGTCGGGCATGGAGGTGGCTTCGGCGCACCTGACGCTGGCGCCGCCGGCGAAGCAGTCGGACGTGCTGACCGACGCGCAGAACCTGCTGTCTTCGCGGTACGCGATCGAGCACGCGACGCTGCAGGTGGAAGCGCCGCAGTGCGCGCGCCGCTGCCAGGAGCTGTCTTGGTGAGGCGGTAACGGCGCCCCGCCCAAACCGGCTAAGCCGGCAGCGGCTGAGCTCCCCGGCCGGAAAGCATCAGCTTGATCTGGTCCATCTCCGCGCCCTGCGACGTCAGAATGCTGTTCACCAGCGCCTTCAACGCCGGCAGCGTCGAATGGGCCGCCGCGTACTGGGCCATCGATGTGCCGCCCTGGTGGTGGCGCAACATCAGCTGCAGGAAATACACGTCGAATTCGCGGCCCGACAGGGAGCGCAGCTTCTTCAGGTCCGCGTCCGTCGCCATGCCCGGCATCAGCGGGCCGGCCGCCGGGTCGAGCGAGGACGGGGCCATCGACATCCCCGGCATGTCACCGTGGCCCGCCATCGGTTCCGTCATCCACTGCATCGGGGCGCCGATCGGCTGCTCGGGCCGGTCCCACAGCATGAGCCAGCCCTTCATGCGGCCGACCTGCTCGAGCTGCGTCCGCTCGATGTCGAACGACAGCTGCTTGATCTCCGGGTCGGTCGTGCGGTCGCGGGCGATGCCCGCCATCGTCACCGCCTGGAGGTGGTGCGTCGACATGTCCTGGGCGAAGCCGACCTCGACCGAGCCCGCGGCCGGGGTGGCCGCGGCCGGGTCGTCGACGGCGCGGGTGAGGAACATCCCCGCCGTCGCGCCGATCAGCAGGACCGCGAGGAGCGTCCCGCCGATGATCACCCAGCGCGACCAGGTCGGCTGCTCGGTGACCTCTTCGGTGTCGAGGCCGGCTTCGGTGGTCACTTCGTCGGCGGGGCGGAAGCGGGGGCGGAGGGCACCGGCGCGGACGACGGCATGCCCTGCTCACCCTGCGCGGCGGTGCTGCCCTTGTAGTCCATCGGCTTCGCGTCCGGGCCCGGCTTCGACGGGTTGAACGGCGGCGGGTTGTCCGGGTCGAACTGGCCCGGGACCGCGTCGCAGGACGCGCCGACCTCGGGGTAGACGCCGTTCGGGTTGCTCCGCAGCGCCGTGATGAACTCGTCGATCCGCAGGTCGTTGGCGTCGTCCAGCTTGAGCTGGTGGCCCCACGACTGCAGCGAGATCGGCTTGTCCAGGCCCGGGTAGGGCGACATCATCGTGTACGGCTTGCCCTTGGCGCGGACGCTCAGCTTGGTGAGCGCGTCACCCGTGATCTGCTGCGGGTTGTAGGCGATCCAGACGGCGCCGTGTTCGAGCGCGTGCACCATGTTCTCGGTGCGGACGGCGGTCGGGTACACGGTGCCGGTGCAGGTGGCCCACGTCTGGTCGTGCGGGCCGCCGAACGGCGGGGTCTTGTCGTAGGCGACGCGCTCGGTCGGGAGCACGTGGACACTGCCCGTGTAGGTCGCGGTCACCACGCCGGGGATGCGCTTCGAGGGGTCCGGCTCCGCCGCGGTCGGCGCGAACGACGCGGCGGCGGCCTCGCGGTCGGCCTGCTCACGCTTCGGGGCGGACTGCACCATGTAGTAGATGATCACCGAGGCGGCCAGCGCCACGATGGCGACCACGGCGATGATCGTGCCCCACGGAGTGCCCTTCTTGCTCACCACGGAACCGCGGGCCGCCTTCACCGCCGACCCCTTTTTCCGAGTTGTCCCGTTCGCCATGGCTCCCGCGTTCTCCCTCTGGTGGCTGCGGACGGATTCCCGCCCGGGCCAGTCTAGGGGCCACGCGTCTGACTACCGTTAACGCCTCACAGTGCTCGACCGAGGCTCCGCCTCGGGCCGGGGGCTCCGCCACCCGGACCCCCCGAAAAGCCGTCCTTGCATGCCCATCGTGACGTGGCCGAGACCGCTGAAAGCGTCCGACCTGGGCACACCTAGAATTCGGCAGGTGACTCCCGCCGCTCTCGCCGACCTGGTCCGCAGCTCCGCCGTGCAGGTGCTCGCCGCACGCGGCATCGACGACGCCGTGCTGCCGGAGCAGGTGACCATCGAACGCCCGCGCAACCCCGACCACGGCGACTACGCGACGAACCTCGCCCTCCAGGTGGCCAAGAAGGCCGGCCTCAAGCCGCGCGACTTCGCCGAGGCGCTCGCCGAGGCGGTCTCGGCGGACGACGGCGTCGCCTCGGCCGAGGTCGCCGGCCCCGGCTTCCTCAACTTCCGGCTCGCCGCGGCCGCTCAGGGCGACATCGTGCGCCAGGTGCTCGACGCCGGCGCGGCCTACGGGCGCGGTGACGCGCTGGCCGGCACCCGGATCAACCTCGAGTTCGTCTCGGCCAACCCGACCGGCCCGATCCACCTCGGCGGCACCCGCTGGGCCGCGGTCGGCGACGCGCTGGGCCGCGTGCTGGCCGCGCAGGGCGCCGATGTCACCCGTGAGTACTACTTCAACGACGCCGGCGCCCAGATCGACCGGTTCGTCCGGTCCCTGATCGCCGCCGCGAAGGGTGAGCCCGCGCCGGAAGACGGCTACGCGGGCGGCTACATCAACGACATCGCCGCCGAGGTCATCAAGGCCGAGCCGAGTGCCCTGTCGCTGCCGGAGGCCGAGCGGCACGAGACGTTCCGCCGGATCGGCATCGAGCTGATGTTCAGCGAGATCCGGTCCAGCCTGCACGACTTCGGCACCGACTTCGACGTCTACTTCCACGAGAACTCGCTGCACGAGTCCGGCGCGGTCGACGCCGCCGTCCAGCAGCTGAAGGACTCCGGGAACCTGTACTTCAACGAAGGCGCCTGGTGGCTGAAGTCGTCGGAGTACGGCGACGACAAGGACCGCGTCGTCATCAAGCAGGACGGCAACCCGGCCTACATCGCCGGTGACCTGGCCTACTTCAAGGACAAGCGCAACCGCGGCTTCGACCTCTGCATCTACATGCTCGGCGCGGACCACCACGGCTACACCGCCCGGCTCAAGGCGGCCGCCGCGGCCTTCGGCGACGACCCGGGCACGGTCGAGGTGCTGATCGGCCAGATGGTCAACCTGGTCAGCGACGGCAAGCCGGTCCGGATGTCCAAGCGCGCGGGCACGGTGATCACCATGGAGGACCTGGTCGAGGCCGTCGGCGTCGACCCGGCCCGCTACGAGCTGATCCGGTACTCCGTGGACTCCACTTTGGACGTCGACCTGGACCTGCTGCGCAAGCACTCCAACGACAACCCCGTCTACTACGTCCAGTACGCCCACGCGCGCCTGTGCACGATGCTGCGCGGGGCCGCGGACCTCGGTCTCAAGTCCACTGAGGACGTCGACCTGGGCCTCCTGACGCTGCCGGTCGAGGGCGATCTGATCCGCACCATCGGGGAGTTCCCGGAGACCGTGCGCCGCGCCGCCGAAATGCGGGAGCCGCACCGGATCGCGCGCTACCTGGAGGACCTGGCGGGCGCGCTCCACAAGTTCTACGCGGTCCGTGAGGCCCGCGTGCTGCCCAAGGGTGACGAGGCGGCCACCCCGGCCAACTACGCCCGGGTGGCTCTTTGCGAGGCGGCGCGCGTGGTGCTCGCCAACGGCCTCGCGCTGGTCGGTGTTTCCGCTCCGGAACGGATGTAAGAAATGGCGCACCCCGCGGGCCCCAGGCACGCCGACGTCTATACCCACGCCGACACCTCCGGGCACCAGCCGTCCGGGGTCGAGGAGCTCGACAAGCTGCCCGCGAAGGTGTGGCCGCGCAACACCTTCCGCGCCGCCGACGGCGTCGTCCGGATCGCCGGCGTCGACGTCCGCGAGCTCGCCGAGCAGCACGGCACGCCGCTGTTCGTCGTCGACGAAGCCGACTTCAAGTCCCGGTGCGCGGACTACGCCGAGGCCTTCGACGACCCGTCGCTCGTGCACTACGCGTCCAAGGCCTTCCTCTCCATCGAGGTCGCCCGCTGGGTGGCCGAGCAGGGCCTGAGCCTGGACGTCTGCAGCGGCGGCGAGCTCGCCGTGGCGCAGCGCGCGGACTTCCCGGCCGAGCGGATCACCTTCCACGGCAACAACAAGTCGCCCGCCGAGCTCGAAGCCGCGATCGTCGCCGGGGTCGGCACGATCGTGCTCGACTCCTCCTTCGAGATCGCCCGGCTGGCCGACATCGCGGCGCGCCACGACGTCGTGCAGGCGGTGCTGATCCGGGTGACCGTCGGGGTCGAGGCGCACACGCACGAGTTCATCGCGACCGCCCACGAGGACCAGAAGTTCGGGTTCTCGCTGGCGAGCGGGGACGCCGCCGAGGCCGTCCGCCGGGTGCTCAACGCGCGTTCGCTCAAGCTCGTCGGCCTGCACAGCCACATCGGCTCGCAGATCTTCGACGCCGACGGCTTCGAGGTCGCCGCCCGCCGCGTCGTCGGGCTGCTCGCCGACCTGGCCAAGGAGCACGGCCCCGAGCTGCTCGACCAGCTGAGCCTGGTCGACCTCGGCGGCGGCTTCGGCATCGCCTACACCGAGAAGGACAACCCGCCGCCACCCGCGCAGATGATCACGCAGATCCGCGAGATCGTCCGCAAGGAATGCGCGTACGCGGGCCTGCCGGTGCCGCGGATCGCGGGCGAGCCGGGCCGCGCGATCGCCGGGCCCGGCACGATCACGCTCTACGAGGTCGGCACCATCAAGGACGTCTCGCTCGGCGACGAGTCCTCCCGGCGGTACGTCAGCGTCGACGGCGGGATGAGCGACAACATCCGCACCGCGCTCTACGACGCGGTCTACGACGTCCGGCTGGTTTCCCGCTCCGCGGGCGACAACGATCAGCCGGTGCCGGCCGTGTTGTCCCGAGTCGTGGGAAAACACTGTGAATCCGGCGACATCGTCGTACGAGACTGCTGGCTGCCCGACACGCTGGCTCCCGGCGACCTGCTGGCGGTCGCGGCGACCGGCGCGTACTGCTACTCGATGGCGAGCACGTACAACCGGATGCCCCGGCCGGCCGTGGTCGCCGTGCGCAACGGCAGCTCACGGCTGCTGCTGCGGCGGGAGACGACCGACGACATGCTGCGCCTGGAGGTCTGAAACACCGTGTCTGCTTCCGAACTGCCCGCAGCCGGACGACGCCCGATCAGGGTCGCGCTGCTGGGCTGCGGGACCGTCGGCGGCGAGGTCGCCCGGCTGCTCACCGAGCAGGCCGAGGAGCTGGCCGCGCGGGCGGGCGCGCCGGTCGAGCTGGCCGGCATCGCCGTCCGCCGCCCGGACAAGCACCCCGAGCTGCCGCCGGAGCTGCTGACCGCCGACGCCGAGAAGCTGGTGACCAGCGACGACGTCGACGTCGTCGTCGAGCTGGTCGGCGGGATCGAGCCGGTGCGCGGCTGGCTGCTCGCCGCGCTGAAGGCCGGGAAGTCGGTCGTCACGGCGAACAAGGCGCTGCTGGCCGAGCACTCCGCGGACCTGTTCGAGGCGGCCGACGCCGCGGGTGCCGACCTCTACTTCGAGGCCGCGGTGGCCGGGGCCATCCCGCTGCTGCGGCCGCTGCGCGAATCCCTCGCGGGCGACCGGATCACCCGCGTGATGGGCATCGTCAACGGCACCACGAACTACATCCTGTCGGCGATGGACTCCACCGGCGCCGGCTACGCCGAGACGCTCGACGAAGCCAGCCGGCTCGGGTACGCCGAGGCCGACCCGACCGCCGACGTCGACGGCTACGACGCCGCGTCGAAGGCCGCGATCCTCGCCTCCCTCGCCTTCCACACCCGGGTGACGGCGTCGGACGTGCACCGCGAGGGCATCGCCGACGTCACCGCCTCCGACCTCGCGGCGGCCAGGGGGCTCGGGCGCACGGTGAAGCTGCTGGCCATCTGCGAGCGGGTCACCGACGACGACGGCGTCGAATCGGTGTCCGCCCGCGTGCACCCGGTGATGATCCCGCGCAGCCACCAGCTCGCGGGCGTCGGCGGCGCGTTCAACGCCGTCTACGTCGAGGCCGACGCGGCCGGTGAGCTGATGTTCTACGGCCAGGGCGCGGGCGGTGCGCCGACCGCGAGCGCGGTGCTCGGCGACCTCGTCGCGGTGGCCCGCAACCGGGTCGTCGGCGGCCGCGGCCCGCGCGAGTCCGCGCACGCGGCGCTGCCGGTGCGGCCGATGGGCCAGACGCCGACCCGGTACCACGTCAGCCTGTCCGTCGCGGACCGCGCCGGCGTGCTCGCCCAGGTGGCGCAGGCGTTCGCCGACCACGGCGTCAGCATCGCGGCGGTGCGCCAGAGCGACGTCGGCGACCGCGCGAGCCTGGTCGTGGTGACGCACCAGGCACCCGATGCGGCGTTGCAGTCCACTGTGGACGAGATCGGGCGGCTCGACGTCGTCCACGAAGTTGTCAGCGTGATGCGGGTGGAAGGCGAAGACCAGTGATCAGGCACCCCTGGCCCGGGCTCATCGAGGCGTACCGGGACCGCGTCCCGGTCCCGGACGGGGCGCGGGTCGTCACGCTCGGGGAGGGCAACACGCCGCTGCTGCCCGCCCACCACCTGTCCGAGCTGACCGGCTGCGAGGTGTACCTCAAGGTCGAGGGCGCCAACCCGACCGGCTCGTTCAAGGACCGCGGGATGACCGTGGCCATCACGCACGCGCTGGCCAGCGGCCTCAAGGCGGTGATCTGCGCGTCGACCGGCAACACGTCCGCCTCGGCCGCGGCCTACGCCGCCCGCGCCGGGCTCACCTGCGCCGTGCTGGTGCCCCAGGGCAAGATCGCCATGGGCAAGCTCGCCCAGGCCGTGCTGCACGGCGCCCGGATCCTGCAGGTCGACGGCAACTTCGACGACTGCCTCGAGCTGGCCCGCAAGACCGCGGCCGACTACCCGGTCACCCTGGTCAACTCGGTCAACCCGGTCCGCATCGCCGGCCAGAAGACCGCGGCCTTCGAAATCTGCGACGTGCTCGGCACCGCGCCGGACATCCACTGCCTGCCGGTCGGCAACGCGGGGAACATCACCGCCTACTGGGCGGGGTATTCGGAGTACGCGGCCGATGGTGTGGTGAAGAACACGCCCCGGATGTTCGGCTTCCAGGCGGCCGGCGCGGCGCCGCTGGTGCACGGCGAGCCGGTGCGTGACCCGGACACGATCGCGACGGCGATCCGGATCGGCAGCCCGGCGTCGTGGACCGCCGCGGTGAAGGCCAAGGACGCCTCGGACGGGCTCTTCGAAGCCGTCACCGACGAGAAGATCCTCGAGGCCTACCGGCTGCTGGCCGGCCGCGAAGGCGTCTTCGTCGAGCCGGCGTCGGCCACCAGCGTGGCGGGCCTGCTGGCCACGGCCGCCGACGGCCGGCTCCCGCGCGGTTCACGGGTCGTCTGCACGGTCACCGGGCACGGCCTGAAGGACCCTCAGACGGCGCTGGCGGGCAACGTCGAGGTCGAACCCCTCGCCGTGGACCCTTCGGCCGTCGCGGCGGCGCTGGACCTGCGGTGAGCGGCGGGTTCAAGGTCACCGTTCCCGCGTCCACGGCGAACCTCGGGCCGGGCTTCGACGCCTTCGGGATGGCGCTGGGCCTGTACGACGTCGTCGAAGTGCGGGTCACCGACACCGGGCTCAAGGTCGAGGTGGAGGACGCCGGCGCCGGTGGCGTGGCGGACGTCCCCACCGACGAAACCCACCTGGTCGTGCGGGCGATCCGCGCGACCTGCGAGCACCTCGGCGTCGAGCCGCCCGGCCTGCACCTGCGCTGCGCCAACGCGATCCCGCACGCGCGCGGCCTCGGCTCGTCCGCGGCCGCGGTGGTGTCCGGGGTGGCCGCCGGGTACGCCATCGCCGGCCGGGAAATGGACGCGTTCGACGCGCTGCAGCTGGCCGCCGGGTTCGAAGGCCACGCCGACAACGCCGCGGCCAGCCTGCTCGGCGGCCTGGTCCTGGCCTGGTGCGACGGCGGCCGCTTCCACGCCGAGCGGCTCACCCCGCACCCGTCGATCCGGCCGGTCGTGGCCGTGCCCTCGGTCCGCTCGGCCACCGCGACCACGCGCGGCCTGCTGCCGGCGGCCGTGCCGCACGCCGACGCCGCGCACAACGCGGGCCGCGCCGCGCTCGCCGTCCACGCCCTGACGGCGCGGCCGGAGCTCCTGCTCCCGGCCACCGAGGATCGCCTGCACCAGGGCTACCGCGCCCCCGCGTACCCGGCGAGCACGGAGCTGGTGGCGACGCTCCGTGCACAGGGAGTGGCCGCCGCCATCTCCGGCGCCGGACCGACGGTGCTCGCGCTGACCACCACGGGAATACTCCCGCCGGAGGCCGGCGTTGACGGTTTCGACGTCCTCGAGCTGCCCGTGGATCTTGCGGGCGTGCAGGTTGCGGCTCAGTAAAGGGTGGGTCACGTGGCCGCCGCCACGCCCGCCACGCGGGGGGTGGTTGTTGCACCCGGCACCGCTGCGGTCTACCCTCGGGGGCGTTCGATCACCGTGCGTTTCCGCACCCGATGCCGGTCCCGGGGAATCCCCCGGATCGCATCCTTCGTCGATCCGCCGAATCCGCACCGCCTGGCACGCGGGGTAACGCGGAGGGACGCAGGCGGGTTTCCGGTCTCGGCGGTGCCGAATTCCGTGTCCTCCGAATGGAGGACGCAAACCCCTGTGGTGGAGGCGCTCCAGCTGTGTTCCGCACGGCCGAAGAGCTCATCTCGCGTATCGGGGGGCAATTACGCCGGTTCGCGATCAGAAGCGAGCGGCAGTCCGCTGATCCGCCTGGAGGCGTGGATCGGTCAGGAAGGACATGTGTGAGCAACACCGATCTTTTGAGCGACGTGGGTAGCGACACGGCCGGATCGAACGGCACGGCCCCCGCTCCCAAGCGGGCGGTCGGCGGGCTGACCGGAAAGACCGTCGCCGAACTGCGTTCGCTGGCTGGGGAGCTCGGCGTCGGCGAGACGACGGGCATGCGCAAGGGCGATCTGATCGCCGCGATCCGTGAGCGCCAGGGCAAGTCCCGCAAGCCGCGTGCGGCGGCCGAGACGTTGCCGCTGGAAGGCGTCGGCGAGCCGCCGAAGGCGGCCCCCAAGGCGAAGGCCGAGGCGCCCGCCGCTCCGGCGGAGACCAAGCCGGAGCCGAAGGCCGAGGCGCCCGCGTCCGCGCCGTCGGACGCCCAGCCGCAGGCCGAGCGCCCGCAGCAGGACCGGCAGGACACCCCGCAGGACGGCCAGTCCGAGGAGGGCGGCCGCAGCCGGCGTCGCCGCGGGTCCAACCGGGCCGCCGGGTCGCCCGACGCCCAGCAGGGCGGCGACCGCCAGCCGGGCCAGGGTGACCGCCAGCAAGGCGGCGACCGTCAGCAAGGCGGCGACCGTCAGCAAGGCGGCGACCGTCAGCAGGGCGACCGTCAGCAGGGTCAGGGCGACCGCCAGCAGGGCGACCGCAACCGTGACCAGCAGCGCCAGGGCGGGGGCAACCGCGGCGACAACCGCGGGGACAGCCGTCAGGACGGCAACCGTCAGGACGGCAACCGCCAGCGCAACAGCCAGCAGGACGGCAACCGCGGCGGCCAGGACAACCGCAACCAGCAGCCGGACGACGACGAGGAAGGCGGCCGTCGCGGCCGTCGCTTCCGCGACCGCCGTCGCCGGGGCAGTGGCGGCGGCCAGCGCGAAACCGGCTCGCCGGACACCGAGATCCGCGAGGACGACGTCCTGCTGCCCGTGGCGGGCATCCTGGACGTGCTCGACAACTACGCGTTCGTGCGGACCTCCGGCTACCTCGCCGGCCCGAACGACGTGTACGTGTCGCTCTCGCTGGTCCGCAAGTACGGCCTGCGCCGCGGTGACGCCATCACCGGCGTCGTGCGCCAGCCACGGGACGGCGAGCAGCAGCGGCAGAAGTTCAACCCGCTGGTGCGCGTCGACTCGATCAACGGCCTGGAGCCGGACGAGGCCAAGCGGCGTCCGGACTTCACCAAGCTGACCCCGCTGTACCCGAACGAGCGGCTGCGCCTCGAGACCGAGTCGCACAAGCTCACGACCCGCGTGATCGACCTGATCATGCCGGTCGGCAAGGGGCAGCGCGCCCTGATCGTGTCGCCGCCGAAGGCCGGTAAGACCACGATCATGCAGGACATCGCGAACGCGATCTCCACGAACAACCCCGAGTGCCACCTGATGGTCGTCCTGGTCGACGAGCGTCCGGAAGAGGTCACGGACATGCAGCGCTCGGTGAAGGGCGAGGTCATCGCCTCGACCTTCGACCGGCCGCCGGCGGACCACACCTCGGTCGCGGAGCTGTCGATCGAGCGGGCGAAGCGCCTGGTCGAGATGGGTCACGACGTCGTCGTGCTGCTCGACTCGATCACCCGGCTCGGCCGCGCGTACAACCTGGCGGCCCCGGCATCCGGCCGGATCCTGTCCGGTGGTGTCGACTCGACCGCGCTGTACCCGCCCAAGCGGTTCCTGGGTGCGGCGCGCAACATCGAGAACGGCGGCTCGCTGACCATCTTCGCCACGGCGATGGTCGAGACCGGCTCGACGATGGACACGGTCATCTTCGAGGAGTTCAAGGGCACCGGTAACGCGGAGCTCAAGCTCGACCGCAAGATCGCCGAGCGCCGCGTGTTCCCGGCCGTCGACGTCAACCCGTCCGGTACTCGCAAGGACGAGCTGCTGCTCAACCCGGACGAGCTGGCCGTGACCGTGAAGCTGAGCCGGGTGCTGCACGCGCTCGACTCGCAGCAGGCCATCGACCTGCTGATCTCGCGGCTGCGCAAGACGAAGACGAACACCGAGTTCCTGATGCAGGTCTCGAAGACCGCCCTCGGCGGCGGCGAAGACGACTGAGTCCTGGCCGCGGAAGGGCCTTCCCTGGGTGCCCGGGGAGGCCCTTCCGTGTCGGGAATAGCTGGTCAGCGGGGTACGTTCCAGTACTCGTCAGCCCGTCTGGCAGAATTACCCGCTGAAGTCCGGCGCCGGTTCACCCCGTGGAACGACTGGGGACCCGGAGCCAACGAGAGAGGACACCATGAAGAGCGGTATTCACCCCGAGTACGTGGTCACGAACGTGAACTGCGACTGCGGCAACAGCTTCACCACGCGCAGCACCAAGGCCAGTGGCGACATCCACGTCGAGATCTGCTCGAACTGCCACCCGTTCTACACGGGCAAGCAGAAGATCATGGACACCGGTGGCCGGGTCGCGCGCTTCGAGGCTCGCTACGGCAAGCGGCAGAAGAAGGACGCCGACGCCAAGTAGCTTTTTCCACGGCGCCCACCCGCACGCGCGGGTGGGCGCCGTTTCTCGTCTTGACCCGGGCTGAGAGGTGGCAGAGGTGGATTCGAGCTCGCTCAAGGGGCTGCTCGCCGAACACGCGGAGCTGGAGACCCAGCTCGCGGACCCGGCGGTGCACGCCGACCAGGCGCGCGCCCGCAAGCTCGGCCGCCGCTACGCCGAGCTGTCGCCGGTGGTGCGGGCCGTCCACGAACTGGACACCGTCCGCGACGACCTCTCGGCTGCCCGGGAGATGGCTTCGGAGGACGCGGAGTTCGCCGCCGAGGCCGAGGAGCTGGCCGCGCGGATCCCCGACCTCGAGTCGAAGCTCACCGAGCTGCTGCTCCCGCGCGACCCGTACGACGGCTCCGACGTCGTGATGGAGATCAAGTCCGGTGAGGGCGGCGAGGAGTCGGCCCTGTTCGCCGGCGACCTCCTGCGCATGTACCTGCGCTACGCCGAGCGCCACGGCTGGAAGGCGGAGGTCCTCGACTCGGTGGACTCCGACCTGGGCGGCTTCAAGGACGTGACGCTGTCGATCAAGACGAAGGCGGCCACCGTGGACGGGGTGTGGTCCCGCCTGAAGTTCGAGGGCGGCGTCCACCGCGTCCAGCGCGTGCCGGCGACCGAGTCGCAGGGCCGCATCCACACGTCGGCGTCCGGCGTGCTGATCTACCCGGAGCCGGAGGAGGTCGAGGTCGAGATCGACCCGAACGACCTGCGCATCGACGTGTTCCGGTCGTCGGGCCCGGGCGGCCAGAGCGTCAACACGACCGACTCGGCGGTCCGGATCACCCACCTGCCGACGGGCATCGTGGTGTCCTGCCAGAACGAGAAGTCCCAGATCCAGAACCGCGCCCGGGCGCTGCAGGTGCTCCAGGCCCGCCTGCAGGCGATCGCGGAGGAGGAGGCGGCGGCGAAGGCGTCCGACGCCCGCCGGTCGCAGGTCCGCACGGTGGACCGCTCGGAGCGCGTCCGGACGTACAACTTCCCGGAGAACCGGATCTCGGACCACCGGGTGAACTACAAGGCGTACAACCTGGACCAGGTCCTCGACGGCGACCTGGACGGCGTGCTGGACGCCCTGGCGACCGCGGACCGCGAAGAGCGCCTGGCGGCTCAGTCAGGCTGAGTCCCCGGCTGCCGGGGACCAGCCGGCAGGCGGAAGTCCCAGACGGCGTACCGGACCAGCAGGACCAGGGCACCGAGCTCCAGCGCCGCGAGGATGCGGAAGTCGACCGGTTCGCCGCCCGCCTTCGCGAAGAAGATGTTCGGGATGTAGCACATGAGCGAACACCAGGATCCGGGTGTCGGTCAGCTCGACCCGGCTGAGCACCACCAGCAGGCAGAGCGTGAAGATCAGCAACGCGGTCAGCAGGACCGCCGCGGTCTTCATCGCTTCCATGCCGTGCTCGCCGCGGAAGAACTGCCAGATGTTGGGCGCGCTGAGCGTCAGCTGCGGGTAGATGCTCGTCTGGTTGAGGTAGACCGTCAGCAGTTTCGCCGGTGACGCGCCGGCCAGCAGCGCGGGGACGTCCAGCACGAGGTAGACGGCCGGGATCGCCACCAGCGCCCGCCACGGCACGCGGCCGAGCAGCACCATCACGAGCAGCAGCGGGAAGAGGAAGATCGCCTGCAGCTTGAACGCGAGCGCGAGTCCGAAGAACACACAGGCCCACCAGGGCCGCTTCCGCAGCAGGAAGTAGACGGCGCCGAGGGAGAACGCGGTGTAGATCGCGTCGCCCTGGGCCCACATGGCGCTGTTGATCACGACGGTCGGCAGCATGAACACGATGAACGCGGCCGCGGCGGCGATCCAGTGCGACGGGTACTTCAGCGCCACGATGCGGTACACGAAGAACGCCGTCACCAAGTCGAACAGAACCGAGAAGGCCTTGATCCCGGCGAGCGGGGAAGGCACCGGCAGGTGGGGCAGCAGCACCATGAAGTACCGGTAGGGCGCGTTCAGGTCGGAGAACTCGTACTTGAGCGCGCCGATCCCGCCCTGGTCGACGACGAAGTCGTACCACCGCCGGTAAAAGGCGGTGTAGTCCGCGGTCTCGTACCGGAACAGGGCCAGCCGGACACCGAAGGCCAGCAGGACCAGCAGGGCGGCGAGAACGATCACGGAGAGCCGGCGGGTCCGCTCGGACGGCCCGGCACCGGCCGGCCGGTGGGCGACCGCGGGAATTTCGACGGTCTGTTCCGCCGCCGATGGTTCGTACTCGGGTCTCCTGTCGCAGCGAACCGGACAAGCTCATTTCCCGCCCCTCGGCTGCGCTCAGCCGGACCAGAACCCCGTTACGAAGCGCAGGTAGATCATGCCGCAGACCAGCGCGTTCGCGTACAGGACCACGTGCACCGCGCCACGCAGCTTCGGGCGGCGCTCGCCGAACAGGACCAGCGCCACGTACATCACCAGGCACGGCAGCAGGTAGCGGTGCACCGACACCACGTTGCTGTTCATCGTCAGCATCACGATGGACGCGAACCCGAACAGCGCCAGCGGGACACCCTTCGAGCGCAGGGCCACCAGGACGTACACCGAGGACGCGAACAGCAGGGCCAGGCCGATCATCGGCAGCACGTGGCTCATCAGCGTCCACGCGTCCATCCGGGTGTCGCCGAGCAGGGCGTGGCCGGTGAGCTTGGCTTCGAACCAGAGCGTTTCGAGGATGTTCGGGTTGAACCGGTGGTACGACCACTCCCGCACGCCCTTGAGCGCGTTGAAACTGGCGAAGAAGTCGCCGGTCTGGAGCTTCATGGCGACCAGCACGCCGCCGAGGCCGAGGAACGCCGCCGGGAACCACAGCAGGTGCCACGACAGCAGGCCGCGCGGCTTCCAGTCCTTCGACCGCCAGAACTCCAGGAAGCACAGGCCGACGAACACCGCCGCCGTGACGCGGGAGGCCGTCAGTGGGATGAGCGTCAGGCCCATCCAGAGCCATTGGCGGCGCAGCGCGAACAGGTAGGCCCAGAAGCCCAGCGCGCAGAACACCGCCTCGCTGTAGAACGAGTGCAGGAAGAACGCGGCGGGCGCGGTCAGGAAGGCCGCGACGACCAGCCACGGGGCCCGCTCGCCGTCGAAGAAGTGGCGCCCGATCTTCAGCAGCGCCACCGCGGCCAGCCAGGTGGCCACCAGGTTGACCAGGAACCCGGCGGTGAGCAGGCCGAGCGTGCCGAAGCTGACCGTCTGCACCAGCCAGACCAGGACCGGGAACACCGGGTAGAACGCCCGCGTCGGGGCGTAGCTGCCGGTGTAGGCGTGCATGGCGATTTCGCCGTAGTTGCCGGCGTCCCAGCGGTAGGTGTGCGCCAGGAGGCTCATCGTCGAGCCGATGCCGGTCTTCGGGATGCCCTCGTCGACCGGGCTGGACGGCGCGAACAGGTACGCGACGGCGATCAGCACCGCGTTCCAGGCCAGCACCACGGCGAGGACGCGGGCGTAGTCGCCGTTCGTCCAGGCGGCCCGACGACCGGCGGTGGCCGTCTCCGCACGCTCCGGCTCGACCTGGTCGGCGACCCGGGACGGGACGGCCGTCCTAGTCATGCGTGACCTCGGCGACCGGCGGCTCGGCCGCCGCGGGCCGCTGCCGGAAGACGACCTTGTGGTAGAGCACGTAATTCCAGACCAGGCTGACCGCGATCCCGGCGAACTTCGGGATCAGCACGTTCACCCCGGGGAACGCCGCGGTGACGGCGAAGATGATCGCCGCCTGCACCACCCACAGCCCGAACGCGGTGACGCCGAAGAACAGCAGCGCCTGGCGGCGGACGTCGCCGTCCTTGGCGCGGAAGGTGAAGTTCCGGTTCAGGGTGAAACTGAGCAGCATGCCCGCCGTCGTCGAGATGAAGTTCGCCACGAACAGCGGGACGCCCAGCGTCACCAGCAGCGCGTAGCCGAGGGCGTCGACGAGGGTGTTCCCCACCCCGACCAGCCCGAAGCGCAGCTGGGTCGCCGAGATCAGCTTCACCGGGCGCCTCTTCCCGCGTCGGCGCCTTCACGGGCCTCGACCGGCACCCCGGGGCCGGTGCGCACCGACGCGACGCCGTAGAGCGGCCGGTTCTGCACCTGGGAGTACGTGCGGCCGATGTAGCTGCCGAGCACGCCGAGCATGATGATCTGGATCCCGCCGAGGAAGAACATCGCGATCCCGAGGAAGGCCCAGCCGGGCACCGCGGTCTGCGGGGCGAGCAGCTTGACGCCGCCGACGTAGAGGATCCCGACGAAGCTCAGGAACGAGATCAGGTAACCCATGCGCGTGATCATCCGCAGCGGCGTCACCGAGAAGCCGAGGATGCCGTCGGCGGCGAAGCGCAGCATCTTGCGCAGCGGGTAGCCCGTGACGCCGGCGTGCCGCTTGTCGCGGTCGAACAGCACGGCCGTCTGCTTGAAGCCGATGTAGCTGACCAGCCCGCGCAGGAAGCGGTCGCGCTCGCGGTACTTGCGCAGCTCGTCGACCACCTTGCGGTCGATCAGCCGGAAGTCGCCGGTGTTCTTCGGGATGTCGACCGCGGCCATCTTCCGCAGGAACCAGTAGAACCCGCCGGCGGTGAGCTTCTTGAACGCCGAGTCCTGCCGCGAGCGCCGCTGCGCGTAGACGACGTCGAAGCCCTCTTCCCACTTCTCGATCAGCTCGAGCGCCACTCGCGGCGGGTCCTGCATGTCGCTGTCCATGATGACGACGGCGTCCGCGTCGACCAGGTCCAGCCCGGCGGTGACGGCCATCTGGTGGCCGAAGTTGCGGGACAGCTCGACCACGGTGACCCGCTCGTCGCGGGCGCTGAGCTCGGTGAGCTTGGCCAGCGAGCCGTCCCGGCTGCCGTCGTCGACGTAGAGGAAGCTGAAGTCGTACTTCCCGACGAGGGGGGCGGTCACCTCGTCCACCGTCCGGTGCAGCAGGTCGATGTTCTCTTCCTCGTTGTAGATCGGGAAGATGAACGCCACCCGGCGGGTGATCGGCTCTGTGGGCACTGCGGGGCTCCCCGGAGTTTCGGTGTCGAAGGTGCGGGCGGCGCCGTCGAGCAGGCGATTCCCCCGTCCTGGTGCCCTGCATCCTAGAAGATCCGGCTGGACGAGATCCCGGGACCCGGTCAGCCCGCCGCGGCGGCCGGCCTGCCCGCGCCGCGAGCGGCCGTCGTGGACGACCGGATCGGGGCGCGGGGACGGAGCCGGTGGGGTACTTGTCGGCCAAACCGTGACGGCGCCTCGATACGCTGGTCGGCGTAGGACCGGCGCGTGTCCTCACGGGGGAGTTCCGCCTGGTGTGCCAGGCTCGACGAGGTGAAGGACGACGAGTGAATCGGCAGCCGCTGCGCCTGGCCATCATCGAGGCCACCCGGATCCTCGAGCGCGCGGGCGTCGCCTCGCCGCGGTTCGACGCCGAGGTGATCGCCGCGCACGTGCTCGGGGTCGAACGCGGCCGGCTGCCGATGGTGCCGCTGGTCGACCCGCCGGTCATCGAGGCCATCGGCCAGCTCGTCCAGCAGCGCGCCAAGCGCATCCCCCTGCAGTACCTGACCGGCTGGGCCGCGCTCGGCGACATCACGGTCGCGGTGGGCGCCGGGGTGTTCGTCCCGCGGCCGGAGACCGAGCTGCTGCTCGAGTGGGGTGTCAAGTTCCTGCAGGGCCGGGAGTTCCCGGTGGTGGTGGACCTGTGCACGGGCTCCGGCGCGCTGGCGCTGGCGGTGGCCCACGCGCGCCCGGACGCGGTCGTCTACGCGGTGGACATCGACCCGCAGGCGCTGGCCTGGGCCCGCCACAACGCCGACGTACACGCCGACGCGGGCAACACCCCGATCCGGCTGTATTCGGGCGACATCGGCGACCCGACGATGTTCGCCGAGCTCGACGGCCTGGTCGACCTGGTGCTGTGCAACCCGCCGTACGTCCCGGAGGGCACCCCGGTGCCCCCGGAGGTCGCGGAGCACGACCCACCGCGCGCGGTGTTCGCGGAGGAGAGCGGCCTGGCGGTGATCCGCCACGCGATCGCGGCGGGGGCCCGGCTGCTGCGCCCGGGCGGCGGCCTGGCGATCGAGCACGACGACACCCACGGTTCGGCGGTCCCGGCTCTGGTCCGGGCGCGCCGGGTGCTGACCGGGGTGGAGGGCCACGCGGACCTGACGGGCCGCGCCCGGTTCGTCACCGCTCGCCGGTTGGGCTGAGCGCCCCTTGCTCGTGGCTCCTGACCAGGGAGTTTGTGGTCACCAGCCCGGCGTGACCGGGTAGGTCTGGTCGCCCACGCCGCCGGTCACCAGGTGGCTCCGGACATCTCGCGGCCTACGCCGGGCCCGGGGGCGCCCCCGTCTTCCACGCTACCGATGACCACCGACGGTTTCCGGCCTGAGCCGGGCAGGCGGCCGGAGTTGTCCACAGGAGCGGGGGGCCGCCCGAACCCGCGCGGCCCCCCGCCGAACCAGCAGCCGAACCAGCAGCCGAACTAGAAGCCGAACGCCGTGCAGCTCGCCGTCGCGGTCTTCGACGGGTCGCTCACCGAGGTCGCCGTCAGCTTCACCCTTGCCGCCAGGTCGGCGCCCTGGCCGCGCTTCGCGTACGCCGGCACCTTCACGTGGCCGCCGAACTCCGCCGTGGTCAGCTCGTTCGGGAGCCGGACCTCCCAGCCCCGGGCGTCCGTCGAGACGCTCAAGCGGTACGTGTCCGTGTCGTACGGTGCCTTCGCGCCCCGGGCCGAACCCGTGTTGAGCAGGCCGAAGTCGCAGGTCGCCAGGCCTCCCCGGGCGATGGCCGGGAGGGCCGGGGTCAGCGCCGCCCCGCGGGCCTGGCCGCCCGAGCCGTCCAGCGAAGCCACCGTCACCGTGTACGAGAGGATCCCGTGGCGGTCGCGGGCCACGTCCGTGATCAGGAACCGCAGCCGGTTCGCCTGGTCGGTGTACTCGTACGGGCTCGCCGCTTCGGTGCCCGCCTTGAACAGGGCGTCGTTGAGCTGGCGGTAGTCACCGATGGTGATCTTCACCGGCGTCCCGTCCGGCTTCGTGTAGTCGGTGATGCCGATGTCCTGCGGGTTGGCGTCGATCACCCAGTCGAACGGGGCGTTGTCCTGGTTCTTCGTCTTCGTGATCAGCACGCCCGAGTCGGGCGCGAAGGAGTCCGCGCCCATCCGGTCGACGACCTCGACGGTGTAGTTGTCGTAGCCGCCGCCGTCGCAGAACGGGTCCTTCGACCGGTCGCACTTCGGCGCCTTGTCCCCGCCGGTGAGCTTGATGTTCAGGCCGGTGAACGCGCCGGGCTGCGCCTCGGTCTCACGCGCCGTCAGCCGCGCCGACACCGGCCCCGAAGCGGCCAGCTCGGTGCGGTCCAGCTGCAGCACGTCGGCGGGGTCGACGATGCCGAGCTTCAGCTTGTTGCGCAGCTGGTGCTGGGCCCCCATCGAGCTGCCCTGCGTCGCCGGGATCCGCCACCGCGTGTGCGGGCCGCCGGGCCCGTTGAACGTGCCGCGCGACAGCATGTCCCACGGGCCGCTGTAGCTGCGCGAGGGCGGCACGCCGAACGGGTTGTTGTAGTTGTCGCCGATGCCCAGGATGTGGCTGAACTCGTGGGCGTAGGTCGACTGCCCGGAGCTCTCCGCCTGCACCGAGCTGCCGTCCTGGGCGTTCGGCCAGATGCTGGCGGCCGACGCCCACGACGTCCACGGCACGTACCGGGTGGCCGCGTAGTTGGGCAGGTCGTGGTCGGGCGGGCCGAAGCTGTCGGGCACGTTCTCCTTCGTCCCGAACTTCATCTCGCCGAACTCCTGCCAGGTCGAGCTCTCGTCCTGACCGGCGGAGAGGTAGAAGACGAAGTCGAACTGCTTCGCGGTGTCGCCGACGTCGGCGCGCCAGGCGTCCCCGGCGTCCTTGCGGATGTCCCGGGCGCAGTTCGCGCCGGGCGGGCACGCGCCCGGCTGGAACTCCATGCCGTACTCGTAGGACTTCCCGGGCATCCGGTACGGCCCGAAGGCGGTCAGCTGCACGCCGAACCGGCCGCCGGAGTCCTCCATCCAGTACTCGTTGATCGTGTGGCCGTTGTTCAGGGCCTCGGGCTTGTTGAGGAAGTCCTGGTAGTGCTTCGCGACGTTCGCCCGCGGGATGTTCGCCGCCGTCGGCGCGGGGTTGCCGAACACCGTCGAGCCGGCCGGGCGCGTGACCACGAAGTCCTGGTCCGGGTAGTCGGCGAGGACGACGGCGCCCTTGAAGGTGCGCTGGGTGGGCTTGAGCGAGGGATCGGCCCAGTCGGTGCCGGGCACCTTGCGGTAGTCGGACCAGGTCATGTGGTCCTGGTTCTCCCAGTGCGCGGCATCGATCGGGGCGGGCCAGCCACGGGTGAGCGGCTCGGCCGCGGCGGTGCCGGTACCGAGCCCGGTCAGGACGGCGACCGCGGCGAGCAGGGCGAGCGCTTTCGGGGTTCTGGGGCGCATGTGCGGCTCCTTCACTGGGAACGCACGGGGGTGGTGGTTCCCGAAGATCGACCGTATTGAGCCCTGCTGTCGTGGTTCTGCCTCGCGGCGAGGTTTACCCGCTTGCCCCACGACGAAAGTCTGGCCGGTCGTCAGCCCGGCAACGACCACCTCGCCGCCGGACCGGTGTGACGCGGCGAACGTCCCCTCCGGCGGCCGGACTACGCTTGGGCGCCATGAGCGTGGTCTACGACTGCAGCAAGCGGGAGACCCGGGCCGACGGGCTGGCCGCGGCGGCCGGGGCGGTGCGGTCGAGCAGGCTGGTCGTCCTGCCGACCGACACGGTCTACGGGATCGGTGCCGACGCCTTCGACGCCGGTGCCGTGCAGGCGCTGTTGCGCGCCAAGAACCGCGGCCCGGACATGCCGGTCGGTGTGCTCGTCGGCTCCTGGTCCACTGTGGACGGCCTGGTGCTCGGGGTGCCGCCGCAGGCGCGTGCGCTCATCGAAGCCTTCTGGCCGGGCGACCTGTCCATCGTGCTGCCGCACGCGCCGAGCCTGCAGTGGAACCTCGGCGACGCCCGCGGCACCGTGATGCTCCGGATGCCGCTGCACCCGGTCGCGCTGGAGCTGCTGCGCGACGTCGGCCCGATGGCCGTCTCGAGCGCGAACGTCTCCGGCCGGCCGCCGGCCAGCACCGCGCAGGAGGCGCAGGAACAGCTCGGCGACTCGGTCGCGGTGTACCTCGACGGCGGGTCGAGCGGCGAGCCCGTCGCGTCGAGCATCGTGGACCTCACCGGCACCGAGCCGGTGGTGCTGCGCGAGGGCGCCGTGAACAAGGAGGCCATCGCGGAGGTGCTCGGTGTGCCCGCGGAATCCTTGGCCTGAAGCCGGATCACGGCGGAAACCGCGACACGATAGCGTGTCGCGGGTGACCCCGACCCCGCGAGCGTGACGTCCCCGTGCCGCCCACATCCGGTCTCCTCCCCATCCGGGAATACATCCTCGTCGCGCTGACCGCGACGGCCGTGACCTACCTGCTCACGGGCGTCGTGCGCCGGGTGGCGATCCGCGTCGGCGCGATCGCCAACCCGCGCGCCCGCGACGTGCACGTCGCCCCGATCCCGCGGATGGGCGGGATCGGCATCTTCCTCGGCGTCGCCGGCGCGATGGGCCTGGCCCACCAGCTGCCCGCGCTGTCGCACGGCTTCGACGCTTCGTTCGACTCGGTCGGCGTGCTGCTGGCCGCGGGCGTCATCTCCCTGATCGGCGCGCTCGACGACCGGTTCGAGCTGGACGCCTGGACGAAGCTGGCCGGCCAGGTCATGTGCGCCGGGATCCTGGTCATCTTCGGCGTGCAGTGGGTGTCGTTCTGGGTGCCGTGGGGCGGCACCGGCGCCTCGTTCGGCTCGGTGCTGGTGCTCGACAAGAACCAGGGCGCGCTGCTCACCGTCGTGATGGTCGTGGTGATGGTCAACGCGATGAACTTCGTCGACGGCCTCGACGGGCTGGCCGGCGGCCTCGGGTTCATCGCGGCCGCCGCCACCTGCGCGTTCTCGCTCGGCCTGCTCGACAGCTCCGGCGGCGACGTCGGCACGTACCCGCCCGCGCTGATCGCGGCCACGCTCGCCGGCGCGTGTCTGGGCTTCCTGCCGTACAACTTCCAACCCGCGAAGATCTTCATGGGCGACTCCGGCTCGATGATGATCGGCCTGATGCTCGCGGGGGCGACGACGTCGGCGTCCGGGCGCGTGCCGTACCCGCAGTTCAGCGGCAAGGACGCGATCGCGCTGCTCTCGCCGCTGGTGGTCGTGGCGGCGGTGCTGTTCGTGCCGATGCTGGACCTGATCATGGCGGTCGTCCGGCGTACCCGCCGCGGCGAAAGCCCGTTCGCCGCCGACAAGATGCACCTGCACCACCGCCTGCTGGAGATCGGCCACTCCCAGCGCCGCGCGGTCCTGCTGATCTACTTGTGGGCCGGCATCCTCGCCTTCGGTGCGGTGTCGGTGACGCTGTTCGACGACGCCGCGGCGCTGTGGATCATCGGCGTCGGGCTGGTGTTCGCGGTGGTGGTCTCGGTCGTCCCGCGGCTGCGCTCGCGCCACCAGCCGGGGACGTGACCGGCGGGAGTCTCTACACTCGGGGGCAACCGAGCAGGGAGCCAGGTGTGAGCGAAGCCGAAACGCACGAGCAGGAAAACCCGCACGCCGAGGTGGTGCTGCAGGCGGCCCGCGCGATGACGAAGGCCTCGCTGCTGGTGACCCCGCCCGCGGTCCTGGTGTGCATCGCGTTGTTCAGCATCCTCAATGGCCTGCCCGGCTTCCTGGGCTCGCTCGTCGGCGGCGTGCTCGCCATGCTGGCGTCGTTGTCCACGCTGGGCATGATGAAGTTCAGCGCGGGTCAGGACCCGATGTTCGTCATGGTCATCGCGCTCGGCGGGTACGTCGTGAAGGTCGTCCTCCTGTTCGGCGCGCTGACCCTGCTGAAGGGCGTCACCGCGCTGCACCCGATGTCGCTCGGCATCACGATGATCGTGGCCATCCTGCTCGCCGCCGCGGCCGAGTTCGCCGCCTTCCGCAAGACGAAGATCCCGACGATCATCCCGTCCTGATCGTCGTCACTCTTCGTGCCCTCGCCTGCGGCCGCTTGAGTATGACCGGCGCCACAAAAGTGCGCTTTCGTGCGGATCGCGGACGGTGATCGGGACCCCTCGCCTGCGGTGATCCGGACCCGGTCCCGGCGCGCACCGGACCTGGGTCCCGGGATGACCCGGGACCTAAGTCCTGGGCTGATCGGTTGGTTAGGAGTACGCCTGTCCGGCACTGATTGACCTGCTGGTATGGTCCGCGTCAAGGGTGGCGGCCTCGACCGCGCACTCCCGCAGACGAACCGCGATCAGCAGTGTGGCGACCGTGTAGTTCCGCCTCTCGGCGCTGGTCCGAAGTAGACCGCAGGGCAGTGTTCACGCGAGACAACCCCGTGTGCAGAACGTGAAGCCGTGTTCATCGCACAGTGGGGCAGCCGCCTCCGACGTCCCGATACGTATCGGGTACGTTAAGTCCAGATCGTGACGATTCCCCCGGCGGAGTGAACGCCGGCCGGGAGAACCGGAAGGAGCCCAGTGGGCGCGCTGGTATTGGCCGAGGGTGCGACGTTCGCGCCGCCCGGCGCCGAAAGCTTCGAGTTGCCGGCGTTGTTCGGCGGAGTCACCAAGCCGATGCTGCTCGTCGTGCTTTCGGTTGTCATCATCGCGACGTACTTCCTGCTGGCGACCCGCAAGCTGCAGGTCGTGCCGGGCAAGGGGCAGTTCGTCGCGGAGTCGATCTACGACTTCAGCCGCAACAACATCGCGCGCGAGCAGATCGGTTCGAAGGATTTCAAGCCGTTCGTGCCGCTTGTTTTCGCACTGTTCACCTTCATTCTGGTGAACAACCTCTACGGGATCATCCCCCTCCTGCAGTTCCCGACCATGGCGCGCTTCGGCTTCCCGGTCGCGCTGTCGGTCCTCGTCGTCTACCCGGTGTACCACTTCGTCGGGTTCAAGCGGCACGGTTTCAAGGGGTACTTCAAGAAGGAACTCGCGCCGCCGGGCGTGCCGGGCCCGGTGCTGCCGCTCTTCGCGCTGATCGAGTTCGCGGAGAAGTTCTTCCTCAACCCGCTCACGCTCGCCATCCGTGTTTTCGCCGCCATGTTCGCGGGTCACCTGATCCTGGCGGTGTTCACCCTCGGCGGCACCTTCCTGCTGACCGAGACCTCGGGCTGGGCGCTGAAGCCGGTTTCCCTGGTGGCGTGGATCTTCGCCATCGGGATGACGTTCCTCGAGGCCTTCATCCAGGTGCTGCAGGCCTACATCTTCGCCCTGCTGTCGGCCGGGTACATCGGCGCCGCGCTGGCGTCGGAGCACTGAGAACACAAGCCCCCGATCCGCGCGAGCGCGTGGACCGAAGTGAAGGGAAATGCACGTGAGCAACATCGTTCTGGCCCAGGCCGCCGCTGAGGCCGCCAACATCAACCCCGGTCTCGCCGCCATCGGTTACGGCCTGGGCGCGATCGGCCCGGGCATCGGTGTGGGTCTGATCTTCGCCGCCGTCATCAACGGCACCGCCCGCCAGCCGGAGGCGCAGGGCAAGCTGCAGGGCATCGGCTTCTCGACCTTCGTTCTGACCGAGGTGCTCGCCCTGATCGGCATCGTCATCTACTTCATCGCCTCCGCAGGCTGAGTCACGCTCAACTCGCTTAAGGAGACGCCGTGCTGAACAGTGCCTTGGTCCTCGCCGCAGAGGGCAAAACGCACAACCCGATCATCCCCGACTGGTCGGAGCTGATCCTCGGCATCGTCGCTTTCCTGATCCTGCTGTTCATCCTCAAGAAGTACGTCGTCCCTCGCTTCGAGGCCGCGTACGAAGAGCGTGCGCAGAAGATCGAGGGAGGCATCGAGAAGGCCGAGCGAGCCCAGGCCGAGGCCGAAGAGGCGCTGGCCAAGTACAAGGCTCAGCTGAACGAAGCCCGTACCGAAGCCGCCAAGATCCGCGACGACGCCCGGCTCGAAGCCGAGCAGATCAAGGCGGAGCTGCGGGCCCAGGCGGAGGCCGAGTCCCAGCGCATCGTCGCCCAGGGGCAGGCCCAGCTGCAGGCCCAGAAGGCGCAGATCATCGCGGAGCTGCGGGCCGACATGGGCCGCAACGCCGTCGAGCTGGCCAGCCGCATCGTCGGCGAGTCGCTCGAGGACGAGGCGCGCCGCCGCGGCACCGTCGACCGGTTCCTGGCGGAGCTGGAGACCGCCGGTGCCTCCAACGGAGCGGGGAAGTAACCAGAGATGACGCTGCATGCTGCGAGCCGTGAAGCGCTCGGCCTCGCCGAGGAACGCCTCGGCGAGGTTCTGGCCGACGCGGGAGCCGACGCCGCCACGGTCGGCGACGAGCTGCTCTCGGTCGTCGACCTGCTGGACCGGGAGATCGGCCTGCGCCGGGCGGTGAGCGACGCCTCGGCGACGCCGGAGGCGCGCACCGAGCTGGTGCGCCGGCTGTTCGACGGCAAGCTGTCCGAACCGGCCCTCAAGGTGCTCGACGCCGTGGCGGGCAGCCGCTGGTCCAGCCCCCGCGAGCTGACCGACGGCCTCGAGTCGCTCGGTCGCTCGGCCCTGCTCACCTCGGCGGAGAAGACCGGGAACGTCGACACCGTCGAGTCCCAGCTCTTCCAGGTCGCGCGAGTCGTGGCCAACCACCCCGAGCTCGAGAAGGCGCTGTCGGACCTGACCGGTTCCGCCGACGCGAAGCGCACGCTGGTGCGCGGGCTGTTCGCCGACAAGGTGGACGTGGTCACCGAGACCCTCGTCGAGCAGGTCGTGCGCCGCGCCAAGGGCCGCGGCGTCGGCGTCGGGCTCGACAAGCTGGTCAAGCTGGCTGCGGAGCGGCGCCAGCGCTCGGTCGCCTACGTGACCAGCGCGAGCGCCCTGTCCGACGAGCAGACCGCCCAGCTGGGGGCAAAGCTGAACGACATGTACGGGCGGCAGATCGCGCTGCACGTCGAGGTCGACCCGCGGCTCGGCGGCGGGCTCGTCGTCCGCGTCGGCGACGAGGTCATCGACGGAAGCGCGGCGGGGCAGCTCACGGCGCTGCGCAGGCGGCTGGCCCGGGCATAGCCCCAGGTCACACAAGACTTTGCATACTGGCAAGAACGAAGCGAGAGCGGGAAAGACATGGCCGAGCTGACGATCTCCTCGGATGAGATCCGTAGCGCGATCGAGAACTACGTCTCGAGTTACGCCCCGGACGTGAGCCGGGAAGAAGTTGGCGTCGTGATCGACGCGGGTGACGGCATCGCCCACGTCGAGGGCCTCCCCTCGGCCATGGCCAACGAGCTGCTCGAGTTCCCCGGCGGCGTCCTGGGCGTCGCCCTGAACCTGGACGCGCGCTCCATCGGTGCCGCGATCCTCGGTGACTTCGAGACCATCGTCGAGGGCCAGCAGGTCAAGCGCACCGGCCAGGTCCTGTCGGTGCCGGTCGGCGACGGCTACCTCGGCCGCGTCGTCAACCCGCTGGGCCAGGCGATCGACGGCCTCGGCGACATCGAGACCACCGACCGCCGCGCGCTGGAGCTCAAGGCCGCTTCGGTGGTCGAGCGCCAGCCGGTGTCGGAGCCGCTGCAGACCGGCATCACCGCCATCGACGCGATGACCCCGATCGGGCGCGGCCAGCGCCAGCTGATCATCGGTGACCGCAAGACGGGCAAGACCGCCGTCGCCGTGGACACGATCATCAACCAGAAGGCCAACTGGGAGACCGGCGACCCGCAGAAGCAGGTCCGCTGCATCTACGTCGCGATCGGCCAGAAGGGCTCCACGATCGCCGCGGTCAAGAAGTCCCTCGAGGACTCGGGCGCGATGGAGTACACCACCATCGTCGCGGCCCCGGCTTCGGACTCCGCCGGCTTCAAGTGGATCGCGCCGTACACCGGCTCGGCCATCGGCCAGCACTGGATGTACGAGGGCAAGCACGTCCTCATCGTGTTCGACGACCTGACCAAGCAGGCCGACGCGTACCGCGCGATCTCGCTGCTGCTGCGCCGCCCGCCGGGCCGCGAGGCGTTCCCCGGCGACGTCTTCTACTTGCACTCCCGCCTGCTGGAGCGGTGCGCGAAGCTGTCGGACGAGCTGGGCGCCGGCTCGCTGACCGGTCTCCCGATCATCGAGACCAAGGCGAACGACGTGTCGGCCTACATCCCGACCAACGTCATCTCGATCACCGACGGCCAGTGCTTCTTCCAGTCGGACCTGTTCAACGCCGGCCAGCGCCCGGCCATCGACGTGGGTATCTCGGTGTCCCGCGTGGGTGGTGCCGCGCAGGTCAAGGCGATGAAGTCGGTCTCCGGTTCGCTCCGGATCGACCTGTCGCAGTACCGCGAGCTGGAGGCCTTCGCGGCCTTCGCCTCGGACCTCGACGACGCGTCGAAGGCGCAGCTCGAGCGCGGTGCCCGCCTGTACGAGGTGCTCAAGCAGCCGCAGTACTCGCCGATCCCGGTCGAGGAGCAGGTCTGCACGGTGTGGCTGGGCACGAACGGCCACTACGACTCGGTCCCGACCGAGGACGTCCGCCGCTTCAACCACGAGTTCCTCGACTCGGCTCGCCGCAAGCACGACGACATCCTGGGCGCGATCCGCGACTCCGGGAAGTTCGAGGACGAGACCGCCGACAAGCTGGTCGCGGCGGTGAACGAGTTCAAGAAGGAGTTCACCACCTCCGAGGGCAAGTCCCTGGTCGAGGCGGACGCCGACGCGATGGACGCCGACAAGGTCGGGCACGAGACCGTCAAGGTCAACAAGCCCGCCCCGAAGAAGTGAGCTGATAGCTCATGGCCGCACAACTCCGGGAACTCCGGTCGCGCATCAAGGCGACCAAGTCGATCGGCAAGATCACCAAGGCGATGGAGCTCATCGCCACCGCGCGCATCACCAAGGCGCGGGCGAAGGTCGCCGCCTCCCGGCCGTACGCGGACGAGATCACCAAGGTGCTCTCGGCGCTGGCCGGTGCGGCGGCCAACCTCGACCACCCCATGCTGGTCGAGCGCCCGAACCCGAAGCGGGCCGCTGTCCTGGTCGTGACCAGTGACAAGGGCCAGTGCGGTGGCTACAACTCCAACGTGCTGCGCGCGACCGAAGAGCTGCTCGCCCTCCTGCGTTCCGAGGGCAAGGAACCGCAGGTCTACGTCACGGGCAACAAGGGCCTGAACTACTACCGGTTCCGCAACCGCCCGGTCGAGGACAGCTGGACGGGCTTCTCCGACCAGCCGACCTACGCCGGCGCGGTGGCGGCCGGTGAGGCCCTGGTCCAGTCGTTCATGGCCGGCGTCGACGACGAGCACGGCAACACCGACGGCATCGCGGGTGTCGACGAGATCCACATCGTCTACACCGAGTTCGTGTCGATGCTGACGCAGCGCCCGATCGCCAAGCGCGTCGCGCCGCTCGAGGTCGAGTACTCCGAGGGTGAGGAGAAGCCCGCCGGGCTGCTCCCCAGCTACGAGTTCGAGCCGAGTGCCGACAAGCTGCTGGACGCGCTCCTGCCGAAGTACATCAACACGCGTCTCTACGCCGCCTTCCTCGAATCCGCGGCGTCCGAGCTGGCCGCCCGCCGGACGGCGATGAAGGCCGCGTCGGACAACGCGAACGACCTGGTGGGCAACCTGACGCGGGAGATGAACCAGGCCCGCCAGGCGCAGATCACCCAGGAGATCTCCGAAATCGTCGGTGGCGCGAACGCGCTCACCGCAGCAGGAAGTGATGATTGATGACCAGTACTGAAGCCCCGCGCGCCAAGGGGCGCATCGTGTCGGTGACCGGTCCGGTCGTCGACGTCGAGTTCCCGCGCGGTTCCGTGCCCGACCAGTTCAACGCGCTCAAGGTCGAGATCGAGTTCGAGCAGCTGCGCAAGACGGTGACCCTCGAGGTCGCCAGCCACCTGGGCGACAACCTCGTCCGCACCATCTCCCTGCAGCCGCAGGACGGCCTGGTGCGCGGCGCCGAGGTCACCGACACCGGCGGCCCGATCACGGTCCCGGTCGGCGACAAGGTCAAGGGCCACGTCTACAACGCCCTCGGCGAGTGCCTCGACGAGCCCGGCTACGGCGACGACCTCGAGCGGTGGGGCATCCACCGCAACGCGCCGTCGTTCGACCAGCTCGAGGGCAAGACCGAGATGCTGGAGACCGGCCTCAAGGTCGTCGACCTGCTCACCCCGTACGTCCAGGGTGGCAAGATCGGCCTGTTCGGCGGCGCCGGCGTCGGCAAGACGGTGCTCATCAAGGAGATGATCACCCGCGTCGCCCGGAACTTCGGTGGTACCTCGGTGTTCGCCGGCGTCGGCGAGCGCACCCGTGAGGGCAACGACCTCTTCCTGGAGATGTCCGAGGACGGCGTCATCAACGACACCGCCCTCATCTTCGGCCAGATGGACGAGCCGCCGGGCACCCGCATGCGGGTCGCGCTGTCCGCGCTGACCATGGCGGAGTACTTCCGCGACGTCCAGAACCAGGACGTGCTGCTGTTCATCGACAACATCTTCCGGTTCACCCAGGCCGGTTCCGAGGTGTCGACCCTGCTGGGCCGCATGCCTTCGGCCGTGGGTTACCAGCCGACGCTGGCCGACGAGATGGGTCAGCTGCAGGAGCGGATCACCTCGACCCGAGGCCGTTCGATCACCTCGATGCAGGCGATCTACGTCCCCGCGGACGACTACACCGACCCGGCCCCGGCCGCGACGTTCGCTCACCTGGACGCCACCACCGAGCTCTCGCGTGGTGTCTTCCAGAAGGGCATCTTCCCGGCGGTGGACCCGCTGGCGTCGACGTCGACGATCCTCGACCCGGCCATCGTCGGCGAGGACCACTACCGCGTCGCGTCCGAGGTCATCCGGATCCTGCAGAAGTACAAGGAACTGCAGGACATCATCGCGATCCTCGGTATGGACGAGCTGTCGGAAGAGGACAAGCTGACCGTTCAGCGCGCGCGCCGCATCGAGCGGTTCCTGTCGCAGAACATGCTGGTCGCCGAGGCGTTCACGCAGATCCCGGGCTCGACGGTGCCGCTGTCGGAGACCATCGAGTCGTTCGACCGCATCACCAAGGGTGACTTCGACCACTACCCGGAGCAGGCGTTCCTGGGTATCGGTGGCCTCGAGGACCTCGAAAAGAAGTACAAGGAAATCACCAAGAAGTGATTCCCGGGGAACGGCGGGGGCGGTGTCCTATGTGGACCCGAGCCCCCGCCGTTCTCGTAACCAAGGACTGACCTATTACACTCGGTGGTAACACCCCGAGCGAAGGAGTGCTACGTGGCTGAGATGTCCGTGGAGCTGGTGGCCGTCGAGCGCCGTCTCTGGTCGGGTACCGCCACCTTCGTGGTCGCCCAGACCACCGAGGGCGAGATCGGCGTCATGGCTGGTCACGAACCCGTGCTCGGGCAGCTCGTCGAGGGCGGCGTGGTCAAGGTGACGACCACCGACGGCGAGACGGTGTGCGCGGCGGTGCACGGCGGCTTCCTGTCGGTCACCGGCACCGGGGTGAGCATCCTCGCCGAGAGCGCCGAGCTTTCGGACGAGATCGACGTAGAAGCGGCGAAGGCGGCCCTGACCGGGGACGACGAGACCGAGCGGGCGAGGGCCTCGGCCCAGCTCCGCGCAGCGGGCCAGACGGTCTGAGCGCGAGACGGGCAGGAGCCGGGCCGTGCAGATCACCGTGGTGGCAGTGGGGCTCCTGATCGTGCTCGTCGTGCTGGCCGCCTGGTACGGCCAGCGGTGGATCCGGATGCGCCGCGGTGGCGGCGTGAGCGTCGCGCTGCGGTGGCGTCCGGACAACCCCCGGTCCAGCTGGCACCTGGGGCTCGGCCGCTACGAGGGCGACGAGTTCGTCTGGTACCGGGTGTGGAGCCTGCGCACTGGCGCGGACCGCGTCTTCCAGCGCGAAAGCATGCAGATCGCCGACCGCCGCGACCCCTCCGGCACCGAGGCCTACGCCGTTCCCGAGGGCTCGATCGTGCTGCGCTGCGAGTCGGAGACCCAGGAAGCGATCGAGATCGCGATGGGCCCGGGCGCTCTCACCGGCTTCCTCTCCTGGCTCGAGTCCGCCCCACCCGGGCGACGCCTCCCGCGCGCCTCCTGACCGCCGTGTCGTCCCCCCGATCACGCGAGTTACGCCTTCAATCACGCGAGTGACGCGCTCAATCACGCGAGTCACGCGCCGGATCACGTGAGCTCCGGGTTTCGGGCACTCCGTAGACTCACGACGTGACTCTCGTCGAGATCCCCGGCTCCAAGTCCGTCACCGCCCGTGGCCTGTTCCTGGCCGCCGCCGCGCACGGGACCACCGTGCTCGGTCGTCCGCTGCACTCGGACGACACCGAGGGCTTCGCCGAGGGCCTGGTCAAGCTCGGTTACCGCGTCGACCGGCAGCCGGGCGAGTGGACCATCGAGGGCCGGCCGTCGGGTCCGGGAGTCGCCGAAGCCGACGTCTTCTGCCGGGACGGCGCCACGACGGCCCGGTTCCTGCCCGCGCTGGCCACCGCCGGCACCGGCACCTTCCGCTTCGACGCGTCCGGCCAGATGCGCCGCCGCCCGCTCGGGCCGCTGACCGACGCCCTGCAGGAGCTGGGCGTCGACCTCGAGTTCGGCGGCGAGCCGGGCCACCACCCGCTGACGATCCGCGCGAACGGCATCAAGGGCGGCGAACTGACCCTGGACGCGGGGTTGTCCTCGCAGTTCCTGACGGCGTTGCTGCTGGTCGGGCCGCTGACCGCGGAGGGCCTGCGGATCACGGTGACCCACCTCGTGTCGGTGCCGTACGTCGAGATCACGCTGGAGATGATGCGCCGCTTCGGCGTCGACGTCCGCCGCGAGGGGCAGACGTTCGTGGTCCCGGCGCAGCCGTACCAAGCGTGCGAGTACCCGGTGGAGCCGGACGCGTCGACGGCGAGCTACTTCCTGGCCGCGGCGGCGCTCACCGGCCGCACGGTGACCATCCCGGGCCTGGGGTCGGACGCCCTGCAGGGCGACGTGCGCTTCGCCGACGTGCTACGGGAGATGGGCGCGCACGTCGACCTGGCGCCGGACTCGGTGACGGTCGCGGGCCCCTCGGACGGCCTGCGCGGGATCACCGTGAACATGCGGGACATCTCCGATACGGTCCCGACCCTGGCGGCGATCGCGCCGTTCGCCTCCGGCCCGGTGCGCATCGAGGACGTCTACAACACGCGCATCAAGGAGTGCGACCGGCTCGACGCGTGCGAGGAGAACCTGCGCGCGATGGGCATCGAGGTGGCGACGGGCCGCGACTGGATCGAGATCCAGCCGGGTGAGCCGACGGGCACGCTGGTGTCGTGCCGCCGCGACCACCGGATCGCGATGGCGTTCAGCATCACGGGCCTGCGCACGGACGGCATCACGCTGGACGACCCGGATTGCGTGAAGAAGACGTTCCCCGGCTTCCACCAGGCGCTGGCGACCCTGCGGGAAGGCTGGGGGATCTAGGGCTGCCCGCCCGGCTGCCACAGGACGTCACCGTCGGGGTTCGCCAGCCTCGCCAGGATGAACAGCAGGTCCGACAGCCGGTTCAGGTACTTCACCGCCACCGGGTTCGTCGTCTCCGGCTCCGCCTCGTGCAGGGCCCAGGCCGACCGCTCGGCCCGGCGCGCCACCGTGCGCGCCTGGTGCAGGAACGCCGCCCCCGGCGTGCCGCCCGGCAGGATGAACGACGTCAGCTTCGGCAACCGCTCGTTGAACTCGTCGCACCAGGTCTCGAGCCGGGAGACGTACTCCTCGGTGATCCGCAGCGGGGGGTACGGCGGGTCGTCGGAGATCGGCAGGCAGAGGTCGGCCCCGACGTCGAACAGGTCGTTCTGGACCGTGCGCAGCACGTCCGTCACCTCGGCCGGCAGGCCGCCGACCGCGATCGCCAGGCCGAGCACCGAGTTCGTCTCGTCCGTGTCCGCGTAGGCCCCCAGCCGCGGGGACGTCTTCGGCACGCGGGACCCGTCGCCGAGCGCGGTCGTGCCGCTGTCGCCGACCTTCGTGTAGACGCGGTTGATGCGAACGACCATGAACCCACCATAGCGGCCCCCGCCCGGGCCGAATCCGGGCGAGAGGGCATGATTGGCGGCCATGAGCGAGCACTTCGACGTGCATGGCGGAGCCCGGCTGGTCGGCGAGGTCGACGTGGTCGGCGCCAAGAACAGCGTGCTGAAGCTGATGGCCGCCGCCCTCCTCGCGGAGGGGACCACGACCATCACGAACTGCCCGCAGATCCTCGACGTCCCGCTGATGGGCGACGTGCTGCGGAGCGTCGGCTGCGAGGTCGTGATCGAGGGCGACACCGCCACCATCACGACGCCGGCCGAGCTGTCGCACCGCGCGGACTCGGCGGCGATGGGCAAGCTGCGCGCGTCCGTCTGCGTGCTGGGGCCGCTGGTCGGCCGGCTGAAGCAGGCCGTCGTGGCGCTGCCGGGCGGCGACGCGATCGGCTCGCGCCCGCTGGACATGCACCAGAACGGCCTGCGCAAGCTGGGCGCGACGAGCACGATCGAGCACGGCTGCGTCGTCGCGAAGGCCGAGACGCTGGTCGGCGCGCAGATCTGGCTGGACTTCCCGAGCGTCGGGGCGACCGAGAACATCCTGATGGCGGCCGTGCTGGCCGAGGGCACCACGGTCATCGACAACTGCGCGCGCGAGCCGGAAATCGTCGACATCTGCACGATGCTCATCGAGATGGGCGCGAAGATCGAAGGCGCCGGGACGTCCACGCTGACCGTGCACGGCGTCGAGCAGCTGCACCCGACGACGCACAGCGTGATCGGCGACCGGATCGTGGGCGCGACCTGGGCGTTCGCCGCCTCGATGACCCGCGGCGACATCACCGTGCGCGGGGTCAACCCGCACCACCTCGACCTGGTGCTGAACAAGCTCCAGCTGGCCGGCGCGGACGTCGAAACGTTCGGGGACAAGGGTTTCCGCGTGGTCCAGCCGGAGCGCCCGAAGGCGGTCGACTGGGTGACGCTGCCGTACCCCGGCTTCGCGACCGACCTGCAGCCGTTCGCGGTGGCGCTTTCGGCGGTGTCGGAAGGCACGTCGATGATCACGGAGAACGTCTACGAGGCGCGGTTCCGCTTCATCGAGGAGATGGTCAGGTTGTCGGGCGACGCCCGCACGGACGGCCACCACGCGGTGGTCCGCGGCGTCGAACGGCTGTCGAGCGCGCCGGTCTGGGCGTCGGACATCCGCGCGGGCGCGGGGCTGGTGCTCGCCGGCCTGTGCGCGGACGGCGTCACCGAGGTCTGGGACGTTTTCCACATCGACCGCGGCTACCCGCACTTCGTCGAGAACCTCAACCGCCTGGGCGCGAACATCAAGCGCGTCGCCGGCGAGCCCGAACGGAAGTAGGTCACCCTCCCTGCGCGCCCAGCGCGCGCAGGGCGTACCCGACCAGCCGGTCCAGGTAGTCCGGCTCGGCTTCGGCCTGCCGGACCACCAGGCGCCAGTAGATCGGCGCGGCCAGGACGTCCAGTGCCATCTCCAGGTCGAGGTCGCCGGGCAGTTCGCCGCGGGCGATGGCCCGGCGCAGCATCGCCTCGCCGACCTCGCGCCGCGGGCCGCCGATGCTCGTGCGCGTGCTTTCCGCGGTCTCGGGGTTCCGCACGCCCTCGGCGACCAGGTCCGGCAGGATGCGCGAGAACAGCGGGTGCGTCAGCCAGTCGATCAGGGCCTGCATGGTTTCGCGCAGGTCGCCGCGCAGTGAGCCGGTGTCGACGTCGGCCGCGCGGGTCACGCTGAACTCCGCTACGACCGCGGTGATCATCTCGTGCTTCGACCGCCAGCGGCGGTACAGCGCGCTCTTGCCGACGCCCGCCCGCTTGGCCACCGCTTCCATCGACAGGCGCCCGTAGCCCTGCTCGGCGAGTTCGTTCAGGACGGCGTCGGTGATCGCCTGCGTGACCTCGGGCTGGAGGACCGCGGCGCCGGTCGGGGTGCGTGCCATGGATCGCAGTCTAGCGGGTGGACGAGACGGTCCCGTCCTGTCTTCTGCTAACGTCGGGACGGTACCGTTTCGTCCACCCGCTGAAGGAGGCTGCGATGCACGACTTCGTCGAGCACGCACTCGAACTGCTGCTCAAGCACGACATGGCCGGGTTCGCCGGACTCTGGGCCGAGGACGGCGTCCTCGAGTTCCCGTTCGCCGGTCCCGGTTACCCGAAGCGCGTCGAAGGCCGCGACGCGATCCACGAGTACCTGCGCGACTACCCGAACCTGCTGGACATCCGGGAGGTCACCGCGAAGACCGTGCACGAAACCACCGACCCGGCCGTGGTCATCGCCGAGTTCACCGTCGCCGGGGTGGTGGTGGCGACGCAGAAGCCGTACGAGCTGTCCTACATCGCGGTGATCACCGTCGAAGACGGCGAAATCCGCACCTACCGCGACTACTGGAGCCCGCTGGCCGCCGCCGAGGTCCTGGGTGGCGTCGAAGAGCTGACGGCGGCGTTCCGTGGCTGACGTCCTAGTCCTCGGCGGGACCGGTACCACCGGGCGCCGGGTCGTCGCGGGCCTGCGTGAGGCGGGATTCACGGCGCGGGCGGCCACGCGGAAGCCAGGCGAGGCCGGGCAGGTCCGGTTCGACTGGACCGACCGGCCGTCCCACGCCGAGGCGCTGCGCGGGGTCTCCGCGGTGTACCTGCTGGCCCCGATCGGCGAGGCCGCGCCCGCGGCGCTGGTCGAGCCGTTCCTGGCCGGCGCACTGGCCGCGGGTGTCCGGCGGGTCGTCCTGCTCAGCTCGTCGGCGGTCACGACGGACACGCCCGGCCTGGGTGAGCTGCAGCGGCTGGTGCGTGCGGTGCCGGAGTGGGCCGTGCTGAAGCCGTCCTGGTTCATGCAGAACTTCACCGGCGAGCACCTGATCGCCCAGGGGGTGCGCGACGGCGAGATCGTCACGGCCACCGGTGACGCCCGGGTCGCGTTCGTCGACGCCGGCGACATCGCGGCGGTCGCCGTCCGCGCGCTGACCGATCCGGTACCGCACAACACCGAACACGTCCTGACCGGACCGGCTGCCTTGAGCTACGCCGAAGCGGCCGCGATCGTGGCCGCGCGCGTCGGGCACCCGGTGCGGCACCGCGCCGTCAGCACGGCCGAGTTCGCCGAGCGCGTGACGGCGTCGGGGGTTCCCGCCGGGTTCGCCCGCGTGCTGGCCGCCCTCGACGAGGACATCCGCCGCGGTGCCGAAGACCGCGTCACCACGGCGGTCGAGCAGGTCACCGGCCGGCCGGCCCGTTCGTTCGAAACTTTTGCCGAGGAGGAGATCCGGTGAAGCAGCTGATGTTCGAAGAGGACCCGCAGTTCTGGTTCGAAACCCTGCGCCTGTTCGGCCACGCGGCCTACGGCGGCTCGGACTTCGGCGAGGTCGTCGCGGCGGCCTCGACGGTGACGCCGGGCGACTACGACAGCTGGCACGACGCCTACCGCGCGCTGGCCGACCGGCTGTACGCCGAAGCGGCCGGCGCCGGGCCGGTCACCGCGCGCGACCTGTTGCTGCGCGCGTCGACGTACTACTTCTCCTCGGAGTTCTTCCTGCACGGCGACCCGGCGGACCCGCGGATCGCGGCGGCGTACGACCGCAGCGTCGAGTGCTTCCGCCGCGCGGGTGTGGCCGAGCCGGTCGAGATCCCTTACGAGGACACGGTTCTGCACGGTTACTTCTACCGGGCGCCGGGCGACGGCCCCAAGCCGTTGCTGATCATGCACAGCGGTTTCGACGGCAGTGCCGAGGAGTGCCACTTCATGGGCGCGGCGGCGGGTGCTTCGCACGGTTATCACGTCCTGACGTTCGACGGCCCGGGCCAGCCGAGCGCGGTCCGGCGCGAGAAGCTCCTGTTCCGCCCGGACTGGGAGCACGTGGTGACACCGGTGGTGGACTTCGCGCTGGGGCTCCACGGGGTCGACCCGGCCCGGATCGCGTTGCTGGGCATCAGCTTGGGTGGCGAGCTGGCCCCGCGCGCGGCGGCGTTCGAGCCTCGTCTGGCCGCCGTGGTCGCGGTGGACGGCGTGTACGACGCGGGGTCCGCGGTGACGTCGATGCTGCCGTGGCCGCGCGAGGAGATCGTGCGCCGGGCCCGCGCGCCGCACGACGAGGAGTTCGACGCGCTGCTCGCCGCGGGCCGCCAGGCGAGCCCGACCCTGCGCTGGGCGTGCGATCACGGCCGGTACGTGCTGGGCGCGGCGACCGACCGCGAGTTCGTCGCGAAGTACCTGGAGTACACGCTCGAAGACGGCGTGGCGGAGAAGATCACCTGCCCGGTCCTGGTGTGCGAAGCGGCGGACGACCTGTTCTTCGGCGGTTCGCGGGAGACCGAGCCGCGGCGGCTGTACGCGCACTTGAAGGCACCCAAGACGCTGCTGACGTTCACGGCGGAGGAGGGCGCGGACGCGCACTGCCACGTCGGCGCCCAGCGGCTCGCGACCGGCCGGATCTACGACTGGCTGGACCGGACGCTTTAGCCTTCGAGGGCGAGCGCCGCGCCGAAGCCCACCAGCGCGGCGCCCGTCGCGCCGTCCATCGCCCGGCGCACCTTCCGCTGCCGCAACCAGCCACGGACCCGGTGCACGAAGAACAGCAGCGCCACCTGCCACACGACGCCCAGGGCCGCGACCGTGTACGCCAGCAGCAGCGCGTCGGCCTGGTCCGTCACGCCCGGCGTCAAGAACTGCGGCAGCACCGACAGGTACAGCACGATCACCTTCGGGTTGGTGATGTTGGACAGGAACCCTTCGCGGAACCGCCGTCCGCGGGAGGCACGGGGCCGCCGGACGTCGTCGAGGGCCTCGTAGTTCCCGCGCCAGGCGCCGCGGAGGGCCTGGACGCCCAGGAAGACGAGGTAGGCGGCGCCGAGCCACTTCACCGTTTCGAACACCGGGCGGTAGCGGGTGATCACCGCGCCCAGGCCGAGCGCCGCCGCCGTGCCCTGCAGGAAGTTCGCGACGGTGATCCCCGCGCACGCCCAGCCGCCGCCGCGCGGGCCGCCGGTCAGGGCGTTCTTCAGCACGACCATCGTGTCCGGGCCCGGCATCATCGCCAGGAACGCCATCATCCCGGCGAACCCCGCGTAGGTGCTCCAGGTCATCAGGACTCCAGGGCGAGGGCGGCGCCGAAGCCGAGCAGCGCGGTGCCGGTGACGCCGTCCAGCGCACGGCGCACCCGGCGGCGCTCCAGCCACGCCCGCACGCGGTGCACGAACACCAGGAGCACCAGCAGCCACAGCACGCCGAGCACGGCGACGGTGTAGGCCAGCGCGAGCGCGTCCCACGTCGTGGTGCGCGCCGGATCGAGGAACTGCGGCAGCACGGACAGGTACAGCACCAGCACCTTCGGGTTGGTCGTGTTGGAGAGGAAGCCCTCGCGGAACCGCCGGAAACCGCCACCCCGGCGGCGCTGGACCTCTTCGACGGCGTGGTAGTTGCCGCGGAACGCGCCGCGCAGCGCCTGGACGCCGAGGAAGACGAGGTAGGCCGCGCCGGCCCACTTGAGCGCGAGGAACACCGGCTGCGACCGGGCGATGAGGACGCCGAGCCCCAGCGCCGCGGCGCTGCCCTGGACGGCGTTGCCGGCGAAGATGCCCAGCGACGCGAGCAGCCCGCCGCGGAATCCACCGGACAGCGCGTTCTTGAGCATGACCATCGTGTCCGGCCCCGGCGCGAGGACGATCAGGACCACGATGACCAGGTAACTCCCGTACGAACTCCACGTCACGGCTGCCCACGCTAACCGACGGGACCGGCCCGGTCTCGCAGTTTTCGGTCACACAGTCGGTCGCACAGTCGGTCCCCCAGTTCCTCCGCGCGATCGACCACGCACAGAGGGTGCCCGAGCACGTGCGGCGCGCGCGGAACTCGGCGGGAGCGGCCGCGGCAGAGTAGTGTTCGGCCATGTCAGCAGGCGAAATCGATCTTCTGCCCGGTGAACGCGTGCTCTGGGCGGGGGAGCCGGTCCAGCGCCCGCTCTACGTCGCCGCCGACGGGGTTGTCGCCCCGGCCGGGCTCGTCCTCGCCGCCGCTTCCCTCTGGTTCCTGCTCACGAAGCAGCCGAGCGGCCTCACCATGGTCATCACGGTGGTCGCGCTGGTGCTGGGCCTCTACGGCGCGGTCGGCCGGTCGGCCGTCCGCTACCTCGCGCTCGGGCGCACCACCTACGCGGTGACGGACAGCCGGATCATCGCGCGCTCGGGCCTGTTCCGGCAGAAGGAACGCTCCAGCGAGCTGGCCGGCCTGCCGGCGCCGGTCCTCAAAGCGGGGCCGTCCCGCACCGGAACCCTCGCCTTCGGGCCGGGGACGGTGACGCTGATGGGCGTCGGCGAGCCCAAGCGGGTCCGCGACCTGCTCACCAAGGCGATCGACGAGGCCAAGGCCCGCCAGGCCCCGCCGGAAGCGGACAGCCCGGCCGCCTGAGGCGGGCAACCGCAAGGCCTTCCGGAGCGTCAGCCCGGCAAGGGGAGGTCACTGTGGATGTGCCGACGAACGTCCTGCTGCCGGGTGAGCGACTGCTGTGGTCGGGACGGCCACAGCGTCTCATCCTCGCTCGGTTCGACTGGTACCAGTTCGCATTCGGCCTGCTCTGGGGAATCGCGACCATCGTGGTCCCGGTGGCCAGGCACAATCCGCTGTCGCTCTTCGCATGGGCCGTCGGGGTGGGCGGTGTCGCGTTCGCCTGGGTGCCGGTCGTCGCCAGGTTGCGGGCGCGGCGCGGTGTTGAGTACGTCGTGACCGACCGGCGGATCGTGCTGGCCGATCGCTTCTCGGGACGGACTCGCGCCTCGGCGTATCTCGGCACGCTGCCGCCGCCGGTCGCCCGGATCCGGCAGGACGGCAGCGGAACCGTCGACTTCGGCAGGTTCTCGCGTATCGCTTCGGTGCCCACTCGGTCGTCGTTCGCTCTGATGGTGACGGGCCTGGTCGCCGTGCCGGAGGCCGGGCGTGTCCGCGACCTGATCGCGTGGGCACAGTCCGGCCAGGGCTGACGTCACCCGGACGTGTCCGAGCGCGTTCGGGCCTGTTCCGGCAGAAGGAACGCTCCAGCGAGCTGGCCGGCCTGCCGGCGCCGGTCCTCAAAGCGGGGCCGTCCCGCACCGGAACCCTCGCCTTCGGGCCGGGGACGGTGACGCTGATGGGCGTCGGCGAGCCCAAGCGGGTCCGCGACCTGCTCACCAAGGCGATCGACGAGGCCAAGGCCCGCCAGGCCCCGCCGCAAGCGGACAGCCCAGCCGCCTGATCGGGCAACCCGCACGGCCTCCCGGAGCGTCAGCCCGGCAAAGAGGAGGCTGCCGTGGACGAACCGTTGATCGCCCTGGAACCGGGTGAGCGGCTGTTGTGGTCGGGACGGCCGCGGCGGATCGCCCCGACGGGTCTCGAGTGGTACCGCATCGTCTTCGGCTCGGTCATGGTCTCGGGCGTCGCCGCCGCCATCGGGCTGTCGGCCCCGGGGGTGGCCGTGACCTTGGGGATCGCCGGGCTCGCCGTCGTCTGGGGGCCGGTGCTCTGGCGGCTCCGGACGACGCGCCGCGAGGTGTACGCGGTGACCGACCAGCGGGTCGTGGTGGCCGACCGCGTCTCGGGCCGCACCCGCGCGTACGAGTACCTGAGTGAGCTGGAGCCGCCGGTCGTCCGGCGCGACCAGGACGGCGGCGGCAGGCTCACCCTCACGAGGCGGGACGCGTCCGTGAACCTGCTCGGCTACTCGATGGCGAAGCGGGGTCAACCGGCCCCGATCGAGCTGTTCGACGTGCCGGACGTCGACGGGCTGGGTGCCCTGATCGTGCGGGCGCAGGACTGACGTCACCCGGACGTGTCCGATTGCACTGCCACCATAAGTTACCGGTCGGTACAGTGGACGAAACGTCCACCGCCGGAGGTGTCCAGTGCCGTACCCAACGGACCGCGAACGAGACCGACCGTGGGTGATGCGGACCTACGCGGGGCATTCCTCCGCGGCCGCGTCGAACGAGCTCTACCGGCGCAACCTCGCCAAGGGGCAGACCGGCCTCTCGGTGGCCTTCGACCTGCCCACCCAGACCGGCTACGACCCGGACCACCAGCTCTCCCGCGGCGAGGTCGGCAAGGTCGGCGTGCCGGTGTCGCACATCGGCGACATGCGGCGGCTCTTCGACGGCATCCCGCTCGCCGAGGCGAACACGTCGATGACCATCAACGCGCCCGCCATGTGGCTGCTCGCCTTGTACGTCTCCGTGGCGCGCGAGCAGGCGGAGGCCGAGGGCCGGGACGTCGACGAGGTCCTCGCGAAGCTCACCGGCACCACGCAGAACGACATCATCAAGGAGTACCTGTCCCGCGGGACCTACATCTTCCCGCCGGGGCCGAGCCTGCGGCTGATCACCGACGTGATCGCCTGGACCGTGCACCACGTCCCCAAGTGGAACCCGATCAACATCTGCAGCTACCACCTGCAGGAAGCCGGGGCGACGCCGACGCAGGAGGTCGCGTACGCGTTGTGCACCGCGATCGCCGTGCTCGACGCCGTCCGCGACTCGGGGCAGGTCGACGCGGCCGACATGGCGAAGGTCGTCGCGCGGATCTCGTTCTTCGTCAACGCCGGCGTCCGGTTCGTCGAGGAGATGTCCAAGATGCGCGCGTTCACCGCGCTCTGGGACGAGCTGACGCGGGACCGGTACGGCGTAACGGATCCCAAGGCCCGGCGGCTGCGCTACGGCGTGCAGGTCAACTCGCTCGGGCTGACCGAGGCCCAGCCGGAGAACAACGTCCAGCGGATCGTGCTTGAGATGCTCGCGGTGTCGCTCTCCCGCGGCGCCCGCGCCCGCGCGATCCAGCTGCCCGCGTGGAACGAAGCCCTCGGCCTGCCGCGGCCGTGGGACCAGCAGTGGGCGCTGCGGATGCAGCAGGTGCTCGCGTTCGAGACCGACCTGTTGGAGTACGAGGACATCTTCGACGGCTCGCACGTCATCCAGGCCAAGGTCGACGAGATCATGGCCGGTGCCCGCGAGGAGATCGCCCGCGTCCAGGACCTCGGCGGCGCGGTCGCCGCGGTCGAGAGCGGCTACATGAAGTCGCAGCTGGTCGCCTCGCTGGCCGAGTACCGCCGCGAGATGGAGAACGGCGAACGGGTCCTGGTCGGGGTCAACAAGTTCGACACGACCGAGCCGTCGCCGCTGCAGGCCGAAGGCGCGAAGGCGATCGAGACCATCGACCCCGCCGTCGAGAAGTCCGCCGTCACCGCCATCGAAGAGTGGCGTGCCCAGCGTGACAACGACGCCGTCGAACGGTCGCTGGCCACGCTGAAGGAACGCGCGCAGACCACGGAAAACCTCTTCGAGGCCACTGTGGACTGTGCGCGGGCCGGCGTGACCACCGGCGAGTGGGCCGGCGCGCTGCGCGAGGTGTTCGGTGAATACCGGGCGCCCACCGGGGTTTCCGCCGCGGCGGTCGCCGGCGTGGGCGACGCCGAGCTGGAACGGGTGCGCGCACGGGTCCGGGAAACCGGGGCGGAGCTGGGCGAGCGGCTGCGCATCCTGGTCGGCAAGCCGGGCCTCGACGGGCACTCCAACGGCGCCGAGCAGGTCGCCGTCCGGGCGCGCGACGTCGGCTTCGAGGTCGTCTACCAGGGCATCCGGCTGACGCCCGAGCAGATCGTCGCGGCCGCCGTGCAGGAAGGCGTGCACGTCGTCGGGCTCTCCGTGCTCTCCGGCTCACACCTCGAGGTCGTCCCGCACGTCGTCGACGGCCTGCGTGCCGCGGGGGCGGGTGACGTCCCGGTGATCGTCGGCGGCATCATCCCGCCGGACGACGCCGCGCTGCTGGCCGAACGCGGCGTCGCCCGGGTGTTCACGCCCAAGGACTACGAGCTCACCGGGATCATGGACGGCATCGTCAGCCTGATCCGGGAGCGGCACGGCCTCAGCTGAGTTCCGCCAGGATCTCCTTTGTGGACTTCACGGTGGCGAACTGGTTCGCCAGGTTCGCCGCCGTGACGCGGTAGAGCTCGTCCGCGGTCACGCCCGGCAGGTCGAACGTGAACGTGGCGTCGAGGGCGAAAGTGACGTCGTAGCCGAGGTTCCCGCCCATCCGCGCGGTGGTCTCGCAGCAGAAGTTCGTCTGGATGCCGGCCAGGACGAAGCTGGTGATGCCGCGCTTGCGCAACCACCCGTCGAGGTCGACGTCGCCGATGAAGGCCGAGTTGACCTGCTTGCCGAAGACGAGGTCCGGCCGCGCGCCGTCGAGTTCGGGCTTGAAGTCGTTGCCCGGTTGACCGGGCCGCAGCGGCGAACCGGGCTTCGGCGAATCGTGGTGCACGAGCACCACCGGGAGCCGCCGCTCCTGCCACGCGTCGAGCAGGGCCTTCATGTTCGCTTCGGCGCCCGGGTTGTTGCGCGGGCCCCAGAACTCCGGGTCGTCGAACCCGCGCTGGACGTCGATCAGGATGAGTGCCGTTTCGGTCATGCCGTCGAGTCTCGGGGGTCTCAGATGCCCGAGGGGAGTGGCAGAAGACGCGCGATGCGGTACTTTTCTGCCATGCGCACGATCGGCGTCGTCCTCCTGCCCGGCACCCGGATGTTCGACCTCGCGGTGATCGGCGAGGTCTGGGGCCAGGACCGGACCGACAGCGGGATCGGCCCGTTCACCCTCCGGCTGTGCAGCCCGGGCCGGGTGCGGACACCCGCGTCGCCGTTCGGGGACGTCGCGGCCACGCACGGCCTTGCCGGGCTCGACGGCTGCGACCTCGTGCTGGCGCCGGGCCGCGACGACCCCCTTGCCCCGGTGCCCGCGTCGGCGGTCACGGCGTTGCGGCGGGCCCACCGAAACGGTCGCACGGTCGCCGGGCTGTGCTCCGGCGCGTTCACGCTGGCCGCCGCCGGCCTGCTCGACGGCCGCCCGGCGACCACGCACTGGCGCGACCTCGACGCCCTCGCCCGCGTCGCCCCGCGGGCGGATCTGCAGCGTGACGTGCTCTACACCGACGACGGCGGGGTCCTGACGTCCGCGGGCGTCGTCGGCGGCCTCGACCTCTGCCTGTACCTGGTCCGGCGCGACCACGGTGCCGACGTCGCCGCCCGGCTGGCGCGCCGGCTGGTGATGCCGCCGGCACGCGAGGGCGGCCAGCGCCAGTACGTCGACAACCCGTTGCCGCCGTCGGCGGCCCAGCCCGGCATGGCGTCCACAATGGACTGGGCGCTGGCCCGCCTCGGCTCCGGGATCGGGGTCGAGGACCTGGTCGGGCACGCGCGGATGAGCGAGCGGACGTTCCACCGCGAGTTCGCGGCGGCCGCCGGCGTCACGCCGGGGCGCTGGCTGCGCGTCCAGCGCGTCCGGTACGCGCAGCGCCTGCTGGAGACGACGGCGCTGCCGGTCGAGCGCGTCGCCGAGCGATCGGGGCTGGGCACGGCGGCCAACCTGCGCCGGCGGATGCGCGCCGAGGTCGGGGTCGGCCCGGACGGTTACCGGCGCACCTTTCGGTCCGGAGGGGCTACGGTCGGGGAATGTACGAGCACCTCCAGCTGAGCCGGGACGGCGACACCGTCACGATCACCATGAACCGGCCGGCGCGGCGCAACTCGCTGTCCGCGGACCACCTCGCCGAGCTGCTCGCCGCGTTCCGCGCGGCGGGGACGTCCGATGCGACCGGCATCGTGCTGGCGGGCGCGGGCCCGGTGTTCTCCGCGGGGCACGACTTCGGCGACGTGGCCGCCCGCGACCTGATGGGCGTGCGCGAACTGCTCACGTTGTGCACGGACCTGATGAAGACGATGCAGTCGATCCCGCAGGTGGTCATCGCGCGGGTGCACGGCCTGGCCACCGCGGCGGGCTGTCAGCTCGTGGCGTCGTGTGACCTGGCCGTCGCCGCCGAGTCGGCGGGCTTCGCGCTGCCGGGTGGCAAGGGCGGCTGGTTCTGCCACACGCCGGCGATCCCGGTGGCGCGCTCGATCGGCCGCAAGCGGCTGATGGAGCTGGCGCTGACGGGCGATGCCATCGACGCGGCGACCGCGCTCGACTGGGGCCTGGTCAACCGGGTGGTGCCCGACGATCATCTCGACGACGCCGTCGGGGACCTGCTGTCGCGGGCCACGCGCGGCAGCCGCGCCAGCAAATCGATGGGCAAGGTGACGTTGTACGCCCAGCTCGACCGGCCCGAGGCCGACGCGTACGCGATCGCGCTGGAGGTCATGGCGGCGGCGTCCCAGCTGCCCGGCGCCCGCGAAGGCATGGCGGCGTTCCTCGAGAAGCGCAAGCCCGCCTGGCCCGACTGAACCCTCCCGGCTCCGGCCGGGTTTCTTCGTGCCGAGGGACCGTACCATACGGTATGGTACGGCCATGGTGGGCAAACGGGATTGGCTGGACGCGGGACTGGTGCTGCTGGCGGAGCAGGGCGCGCCTTCGGTGACCATCGAGCGGCTCACCGAGCGGCTCGGGCTGTCGAAAGGCTCCTTCTACCACCACTTCAAGGGCATGAGCGGCTACCGCACCGCATTGCTGGAGCACTTCGAGGCCGAACGCACCACGCGGTTCGTGGAGCAGGCCGAAGCGGCGGAGGGGGATCGGCTGAGCGCGTTGCTGAGGCTCGTCCTCGCGCCGGGACCCGGGCCGGAGCTGGAGATCGCCGTCCGGGCGTGGGCCCTGCAGGACGCCGAAGCCAGGGCGGTCCAGGCGCGCGTGGACTCCGCCCGGGTGGCCTACCTGGCCGAGATCAGCGGCGACGCCGGCCTCGCGCAGGCGCTGTACCTGGTCGTCGTCGGGGCGGGGCAGGTCGTGCCGCCGCTGACCGGCCGGCAGCTCAAGAACGCACTGGAACTCGTACTGGGGAGAAGGAAATGACCGAGCCATACGCCGACGGCGCCGATTACGTCGAGTTCAAGGAGATCGAGAGCGAGAACAGCCTGCGCGAGTTCGTCGCGGGCGTCTTCGGCTGGTCGCCGGCCTGGGTGAAGGTCCTGTTCGGCGTCCGGTACGTGCTCGCGAAGGCGTTGCGGCTCGACACCGCGTCCGTCCCGCGGACCGGCCGGCTCCGGCCCGAGGACGTCGGCTTCGCGCCCGGCGACCGGGTCGCGTTCTTCACCGTCCGGGCCGGCGATCCGGAGCGGTACCTGGTGGCGGGCGTGGACGACAGCCACCTGACCGGATACCTGACGGTCGAAGCGGTGCCGCGCGGCTTCCGGCTCGGCACGATCGTGCACTTTCACAACCGCGTCGGCCCGGCCTACTTCGCGCTGATCAAGCCGTTCCACCACCTGGTGATCCGCGGGATGCTCAGGGCCGGTGCCGCTCGGCCAGCATGAGCTGCGCCCACGCGGCGATCGACTGCGCGTCGGTGATGTCGCCCGCGAGGATCATCTTTTCCACGTCCGCGCGGGCGAACCACGCGCTGCGCATGTCCTGCTCCTCGTGCTCGCGCTGCGGCTCGCCTTCGGTGAGGTCCGTGGCGAGGAACACCCAGCCGCGCTGGCTGCTCATGCCGGCCGCGACGTCGAGCTTGCCGAGCGGGACCATCGAGCCGGCGCTCAGCCCGGTCTCCTCGCGCAGCTCCCGCGCGGCGAGCTCGGCCGGCGGCACGTCCGCCAGGTCCGGCGCGGTGCCCTGGGGGAACTCCCAGCGCCGCTCGCCGAGCGGGTAGCGGAACTGCTCGACCAGCCGGAACCGGTCGCCGTCCTGGGCGATGACCAGCGCGTACGCCGGCTTGTCGATCACGCCGTAGATGCCCGGCGAGCCGTCGGAGCGGCGGATCTCGTCTTCCCGCACCGTCATCCAGTTGTTCCGGTACACCTCGCGGGACGCGACACGCTGAATGGGGTCCACGCACCCAGTATCACCGACCCTGTCCTACCCTCCTCGGGTGCGTCTCGTGATCGCGCGGTGCCAGGTCGACTACGCCGGCCGGCTGACCGCCCACCTGCCGATGGCCACCCGCCTGTTGCTCGTCAAGTCCGACGGCTCGGTGTCGGTGCACTCCGACGACCGTGCGTACAAGCCGTTGAACTGGATGAGCCCGCCCTGCTGGCTGATCGAGGACGGCAAGCTCTGGATCGTCGAGAACAAGCAGGGCGAGAAGCTGGTGATCTCGATCGAGGAGGTCTTCCACGACTACTCCCAGGCCCTGGGCGCGGAACCGGGCCTGCAGAAGGACGGCGTCGAAGCGCACCTGCAGGAATTGCTGGCCGAGCACATCAAGACCCTCGGCGACGGCTACACGCTGGTCCGCCGCGAATTCCCCACGGCGATCGGCCCGGTCGACATCATGGCCCGCGACGCCGACGGCCGTTCGGTGGCGGTCGAGATCAAGCGCCGCGGCGAAATCGACGGAGTCGAGCAGCTGACGCGCTACCTGGAACTGCTCAACCGCGACCCGCTCCTCGCGCCGGTGCAGGGCGTCTTCGCGGCTCAGATCATCAAGCCGCAGGCCCGAACGCTGGCCGAGGACCGCGGCATCCGCTGCTTGACGCTGGACTACGACGAGCTCCGCGGCATCGAGTCCGACGAGTTCCGGCTGTTCTGAGGTGTCCGACGTGGAGCCGGGCCGGTACGTCCACCACAAGGGCGGCGAGTACGAGGTGCTCGGAGTGGCCCGGCACAGCGAGACCGAAGAAGAGCTGGTGGTGTACCGGGCGCTGTACGGCGAGCGGGGCCTGTGGGTCCGCCCGGCGCCGATGTTCACCGAGACCGTCGAGACACCGGCCGGCCGGGTCCCGCGCTTCCGGCGGGTGGCGGACCGGGGCCCGTTGAAAAATTGACCTTCCGGCTGCCCGAAGGGGCGGTCTCGGGGCCGATACCGAATCGATGCCGAAATCGACGTATCTCATCCGTTGATTGTTGCTCCGCCAGGAAATCGTTAACCCGATAGGTCGGTGCGCAGTGGAGAGATACTTTTCATCGCCATTTGTGCGCTGTTCGGGTGAGTTCGGGATCTTATTCGCCGGTGCCGTGCGACACTCGATTCGAGGGGTTCCGCCGGTGCGTCCGGCGTGGCCGGAGGGTGGTGCGCTCGGCCGTCTTTCTTCGTCGTGCCAACGTTTCAGTCCGCCTTTGAGCTCGTGGTGTGCATGTCATCCGGCCGGCGTGCGCGCATTTTCGCCTGCACGGAGGAGGAAGTCATGCGTTATCGCCCACTCGGTTCCGATCCGGCCGACCCGCGCCTGGGCCGGTTCATTCCGGACGACTGGCGGCACGTGGAAAGGTATCCGCTCGGCGCGCTGGCCGACGAAGACCGGCCCACCCGGTCGCCGGTCGTGATCGGCGTCAACTGGTACTCGGCGTTCGACCAGCCGGAACAGGACGAGACGTCCGGCGAATTCTTCATCGCGAAGGCCGGCGTCAAGAAACTCGGCCACATCCGCGGCGGCCACTGCGTGTGCCTCGAGCCGGGCGGCACCCCGGACACCGACGCCTGGTACGCGTTCTACGACCAGGGCCACGAAGGCGCCTGCGTCGGCTTCGGCTGGTCGCGGTGCATGTCGATCTTCAACGGCAGCGAGTACGCGGCCCGCTGGCTCTGGGACTCGGCCAAGAAGCGTGACGAGTGGCCCGAAACCAACCCCGGCGACGAGAACGGCACGTCGGTCCGGGCCGCGGCCGAGGTGCTCAAGGACACCGGGCACGTCCTGTGGGACGAGTCCTACGAGGGCGACGACTGGCACGCCCGGGAGAAGTACACGCCCGAGGCCAAGCAGGGCCTCAAGGCGTTCCGCTGGGCGAAGTCGGTCGACGACGTGCACTCCGTGCTCGCCAACCCGCGTGCCGACGAGCTCGGTGCCGTGCCGCTGCTCAATTCCTGGGGTCCGGGCTTCCCGCACCGGACCTACCTGCCCGACGCCGTGCTCGCCAAGCTGATCGAGGAGGACGGCGAGATCGCGGTACCGACCGACCGGTGATTCCAGCCGCTCCCGCGGCGCGTGAACGAGGGCGCGTTTCCCCTGGTGGTGACCGGGGGAGGCGCGCCCTCCGGCCTTTGTGGACGCGTCAGCGTGCCGACCCTGAATCCATGCAGTACTGTCCGGATCCGACAGGGTGGCGGTGATTCCTGTCGGATCCTGTCCTGTTTGAAAAAGTGCTGCCGGAGGTGGGTCGGGTGCTCGTCCTAGCCGATGCGAACCTGCGACTCGACGCGAGTGCGATCGACTACATCGAATTGGCGTTCTACTTCGTGCTCGTGCTCGGCATCGGGTACCTGGCGCGGCGGCAGGTGTCGAGCAGCCTCGACTTCTTCCTGTCCGGCCGCTCGCTGCCCGCCTGGGTCACCGGCCTGGCGTTCATCTCGGCGAACCTCGGCGCGGTCGAAGTCATGGGCATGTCGGCGAACGGGGCCAAGTACGGCCTGCCGACCGTGCACTACTTCTGGATCGGCGCCATCCCGGCGATGCTGTTCCTCGGCATCGTGATGATGCCCTTCTACTACGGCTCGAAGGTCCGCAGCGTCCCCGAATTCATGCGGCGGCGCTTCGGCAAGCCGGCCCACCTGGTCAACGGCATCAGCTTCGCCGCCGCCCAGATCCTGATCGCGGGCGCGAACCTCTTCCTGCTGGCCAGCGTCGTCAAGCTGCTCCTCGGCTGGCCGCTGTGGGTGTCGATCGTCGTCGCCGCCGCGATCGTGCTCTCCTACACCGCGCTCGGCGGCCTCTCCGCCGCGATCTACAACGAAGTCCTGCAGTTCTTCGTCATCGTCATCGCGCTGGTGCCGCTGACGATCATCGGCCTGGTCAAGGTCGGCGGCTGGCAGGGCCTGGTCTCGAAGGTCACCAACAGCCCGGGCGGGTCGGCACAGCTGCACTCGTGGCCCGGTGACAACCTGACCGGCTTCGGCAACAACATCCTGTCGATCCTCGGCATCGTGTTCGGCCTCGGGTTCGTGCTCTCGTTCGGCTACTGGACGACGAACTTCGTCGAGGTCCAGCGCGCGATGGCGTCGAAGAGCATGTCGGCCGCGCGGCGCACGCCGATCATCGGGGCGTTCCCGAAGATGCTGGTCCCGTTCATCGTGATCATCCCCGGCATGATCGCCGCCGTCACCGTGTCGGAGTACGTGAAGGACAAGCAGGTCCTGCTGGACGGCGGCACCGCGGAAAGCGGCGTCACGTTCAACAATGCGCTCCTGCTGCTGATGCGCGACCTGCTGCCGAACGGCATGCTCGGCATCGCCATCGCCGGTCTGCTGGCCTCGTTCATGGCCGGCATGGCGGCGAACCTGAGCTCGTTCAACACCGTGTTCACGTACGACATCTGGCAGACGTACGTGAAGAAGGACAAGCCGGACCACTACTACCTGAACCTGGGCCGCATCGTGACGTCGGCCGGCACGATCCTCGCGATCGGCACGGCGTTCATCGCGTCGCAGTCCAGCAACATCCTGGACTACCTGCAGGACTTGTTCTCGTTCTTCAACGCGCCGCTGTTCGCCACGTTCATCCTCGGCATGTTCTGGAAGCGGATGACCCCGCACGCCGGCTGGAGCGGCCTGGTGCTCGGGACCGCGTCCGCGATCACCGTCTGGGCGCTGTCGAAGCTCGGGGTGCTGGGCCTGACCGGCCAGGGCATCAGCTTCGTCGCCGCGGGGACCGCGTTCGTCGTCGACATCGTGGTGAGCGTCGTCGTCTCCCTGGCGACCCGGCCGAAGCCGGACGAGGAGCTGGTCGGCCTGGTCTACTCGCTCACGCCGAAGGAAACCCGCCAGCACGACTCGACCGGCGAGAACGCGGGCTGGTACCGCAAGCCGGGCCTGCTCGCGGGCATCGTGCTCGTCCTGACCATCGCCCTGAACGCCATCTTCTAGGAGACCGGAATGGCTACCGAGTCGCAGCCGCGCGCACACAAGGCAGGCGCCTTCGACATCCGGCTGATCATCGCCCTGCTGATCGGCGTCTACGGCGTGATCCTCACCGTCATGGGCATCGGCTTCACCTCCGACGACGACATCAAGAAGGCGGCCGACGTCAACATCAACCTGTGGGCCGGGATCGGCATGCTGGTGGTCTCCGCGCTGTTCGTCACCTGGGCCCTGGTCCGGCCGCTCGTCGTGCCGGCCGAGCCCGAGACCGAGAGCGACGACACACCGGCCGTCGCGGGCGAATAACCGGGTTGTCCGGACAGCGGCGCGCACCGGCCGCTACCGTGCTCCGCGTGTTCCCAGACGTTCGGCGCCGCCGTCTCCCGAAGCTGTTCCTGCTGGTCATCGCGCTCGCGCTGCCGCTGACGGCGTGCGGGCAGGACCTCGGCAAGTCCAACTTCGCCCGGACGACGGTGCCCGCGGCGGCCGGCTCCGGCCAGGTCGCCGACGGCCCGATCACCGACGCCGCCGTGGCGGCCGGCGTGCTCCGCACGATCCAGCCGTGCCAGTTCCTGACGAAGGCCGCCCTCGGCACCTTGGGCCTCGGCACGGTCGAGGACGACCCGTCGCCGTCGTCCATCGCCTTCGACACCTGCAGCAACAAGGTGAAGGACCCGGGCGGCAAGGAGATCCGGCTCGAACTCGAGATCGGCAGCACGGTGGTGCCGCGGGCCGACAAGACGGCCGGGGTGGTCGGCGGGCTGCCGCTGCGCGTGAACAAGACGGGCGACACCGACTGCACCGTCGCGGCGATGACGGCGCTGAACCCGGACGTGGGGCTCGCGGTGTCGGTCACCTACGCCGGTGAACCCTGCCGTCCCGGGCAGGCGTTCGCCGACGCCGTCGTCCAGAAGCTGCACAACTCGCCGGAGAAGTACTCGACGCCCGCGGGCACCCTGCTGACCGCCGATCCGTGCGCGATGGCCGACACCGCGGCGGTGACCGCCGCCGTGCCGTCGGCGAAGCCCGCGCCCTCGGGCCTGCACTCGTGCGAGTGGCGGGACCGGGGCCCGGCGGTGACGGTCGGGTTCCGGCCCGGCCTGCCGCCGCTCGTCGGCGATGGTTACTCCAAGGTGGACCTCGGCAACGGCGTGACCGGCTTCCAGAAGCAGGGGACCGGGGGTTCGGCCCGGTGCAAGGTCGAGTGGCAGCACCGGCCGTGGCAGGGCGACGACGTCGAACTGGCCCAGGTGGACTACCAGGGCTATGCCGACAACGACAGCGATCCGTGCGGCAAGGCGGTGGCCGTCGCGAAGAACGTGGTCACCAAGCTCCCCCGGCCCTGATCTGGCGGCGGGCGGCGCGGAGAGGTAGGAAGGGGGCACCCCACCCGCCGATGTGCCGGAGGCTGCCGTGAAGAAGATCATCAACGATCCGGCGAACGTGGTCGCCGAATCGCTGCGGGGGCTCGCCGCCGCGCACGCGGACATCCTCCGCGTCCAGTACGACCCGGACGTCGTGATCAGAGCCGACGCTCCGGTCGCGGGCAAGGTCGCCGTCATCTCCGGCGGCGGGTCCGGGCACGAACCGCTGCACGGCGGCTTCGTCGGCCACGGCATGCTCGCCGCGGCGGTCCCCGGCGCGGTGTTCACCTCGCCGACGCCGGACGCGGTGCAGGCCGCGGTCACCGCGACCACCGGTGAAGCGGGCGCGCTGCTCATCGTGAAGAACTACACCGGCGACGTGCTGAACTTCGAGACGGCTGCCGAGCTCGCCGCCGCCGAGGGCCTCGAGGTGCGCAGCGTCGTGATCGACGACGACGTCGCGGTCAAGGACTCGACCTACACCGCGGGCCGCCGCGGCGTCGGCGGCACGGTGCTGCTGGAGAAGATCACCGGCGCCGCCGCCGAGCGCGGGGACTCCCTCGACGCCGTCACCGCGCTGGCGCAGAAGGTGATCGGCCAGGTCCGGTCGATCGGCGTCGCCCTCACCGCGCCCACCGTGCCGCACGCCGGCACCCCCAGCTTCGACCTCGACGAGAACGAGATCGAGTTCGGCATCGGCATCCACGGCGAGCCCGGCCGCGAACGCATCCCGGCCGAGCCGGCCGACGAGCTGGTGGCGCGGATGGTCGAGGCGGTCGTATCGGACCTGCCGTTCGCCTCCGGCGACCGCGTGCTGCTGTTCACCAACTCGATGGGCGGCACCCCGCTCGTCGAGCTCTACCTGGCCCACGGCATCGCCGAGCGGCTGCTGGCCGACCGGGGGATCGTGGTCGAACGCCGGCTGGTCGGCCCGTACATCACCAGTCTCGAGATGCAGGGGATGAGCCTGACGTTGCTCAAACTGGACGACGAGCTGACCGAGCTCTGGGACGCCCCGGTCAACACCGCGGCCCTGCGGTGGGGGCTCTGATGGCCTGCACGGCCGAGGGGGTCGCGGCGGCCGTGCGCGCCGCCGCGGCGGTGGTCGCCGAGCACCGCGTGGAACTGATCGACCTCGACCGCGCGATCGGCGACGGCGACCACGGCGAGAACCTCAACCGCGGCTTCGCGGCCGTCGTGGCGGCGCTCGACGCGGGTGTGCCGGACACGCCGGGCGGAGTGCTCAAGCTCGTCGCGACGACGTTGATCTCCAAGGTCGGCGGAGCGGCGGGTCCGCTGTACGGCACGGCTTTCCTGCGTGCCTCGGCCAAGCTCGGCGCCGTTGACACCCTCGACGTCCCGGGCCTGGTGGACGCCCTGCGTGCCGGCCTCGAAGGCGTCCAGGCCCGCGGCAAGGCCGTGGGCGGCGACGCGACCATGGTCGACGCCCTGATCCCCGCGGTCGCGGCCGCGGAGAAGGCGGCCGGGGACGGCGGCGACGTCGCCACGGTGCTGACCGCGGCGGCCGGCGCGGCCGACACCGGCGCGGAGTCCACAGTGGACCTGGTGCCGAGGAAGGGCCGGGCGTCCTACCTCGGCGAGCGCGCGGTCGGGCACCTGGATCCCGGCGCCCGGTCGTCGGCGCTGCTGCTGCGCGCGTTCGCGGAGGCCGCCCGGTGAGCGTGGGAATCGTGCTCGTTTCGCACAGTGCCAAGCTCGCCGAAGGCCTGGCCGAGCTGGCCGCCCAGATGGCCCCGGACGTCACCATCCATCCCGCCGGCGGGCTCTCCGACGGCTCGATCGGCACGGACTACGACGAGGTCGTCGCCGCCACCCAGCGCGCCGACTCCGGCGACGGCGTCGTGCTGCTCTACGACCTGGGCAGCGCGCAGATGACGGCCGAGCTCGCCGTCGAATCGCTGGCCGACCCCTCGGCCGCGATCGTCGCGGACGGCCCGCTGGTCGAGGGCGCGATCGCGGCGGCGGTCGCCGCTCAGGCCGGGCGGGATCGCAAGGCGGTGGCCGAGGCCGCCGCGGCGGCCGGCCTCCCCGAGGACCTGGCGCCCGCCGAGGCCCCGGCCGATGCCGCCGAAATCGAGCTGGAGCTGCACAACGAGGTCGGCCTGCACGCCCGGCCCGCCGCGGTGCTGGTGCGCACGCTCAGCGAGTTCGACGCCGAGGTGACCGTGCGGCTCGGCGATCAGGAGGCCGACGGTCACAGCGTGCTGGCCCTGATGTCGCTCGGCGCGCGCCAGGGCGACCGGATCCGCGTGCGGGCGCGCGGGCCGCAGGCTTCCGCCGCGCTGGAGAAGGCGAAGGAGCTGGTGGACGGCAATTTCGGCGAGTGAAGCCGACGTCGCCGACCGGGTGACTTGCGCGGTACTGACTCGATTCCGTCTGGGCTTCGGTGGTACCGCGTGGCAGTATCGAGGCCAATTACCGGCGAGTAACATCTCTGGAGGCCTCAATGGCGCGGGACATCTCGACGGTCGGTGTGGTCGGCCTGGGCACCATGGGGGCCGGCATCGCCGAAGTGCTCGCGCGCAGCGGGCTCGACGTCGTCACGGTCGAGCTCGACGAGGCGGGCGTCGCGCGCGGCCGCGGCCACCTCGAGCACTCCACCGAACGGGCGCTCTCCGGCGGCAAGCTGGACGCGCCCGGGCGTGCGGCGCTGCTGGGCCGGATCCGGTACAGCACATCGCTGTCGGATCTGTCCGAAGTGGACCTGGTGATCGAGGCGATCCCGGAGAGCCTCGAGCTGAAGGCCGACGTCTTCGCCGAGCTGGACAAGATCACCCGGCCCGAAGTGGTCTTCGCGTCCAACACGTCGTCGCTGTCGATCACCGAGATCAGCGTGCACACCGCGCGGCCCGGCAAGGTCGTCGGCATGCACTTCTTCAACCCGGCACCGGTGCTGAAGCTCGTCGAGATCGTCAAGACGGTGGTGACCGAGCCGGACGTGGTCGCCGAAGTGGTCGAGTTCGCCGAGCGGCTCGGCAAGGTGCCGGTGGTGATCGGCGACCGCGCCGGGTTCATCGCCAACGCGCTGCTGTTCGGTTACCTCAACCACGCGGTGCGGATGTACGAGCAGCGCTACGCCACCCGCGAGGACCTCGACGCCGCGATGCGCTTCGGCTGCGGTTACCCGATGGGCCCGCTCGCGCTGCTCGACCTGATCGGGCTGGACACCGCGAACGAAATCCTCGACACGATGTACCACCAGTCCCGCAACCGCCTGCACGCGCCGGCGCCGCTGCTCAAGCAGATGATCACGGCGGGGCTGCTGGGCCGCAAGACCGGCCGGGGCTTCTACACCTACGACGCCCCGGACTCGCCCAACGTGGTCTCCTCCGGTGTCGTGTCCACGGTGGACGGTGTCCCGCCGCGCCCGGTGGCGCGGGTCGGCGTGGTCGGCACCGGAACGATGGCGACCGGCATCGCGGAGGTGTTCGCCAAGCGCGGCCTGGACGTCGTGCTGCGCGCTCGTAGCCTGGAGAAGGCGCAGGCGTCCGTGGCGAAGGTGAAGAAGTCACTCGACAAGGCCGTGGTCAAGGGCAAACTGTCCGAAGAGGACGCCGCGTCGGCGCTGGCGCGGATCACCCCGGTGACCGAGTTCGAGGCCCTGGCCGACGTCGACCTGGTCGTCGAGGCAGTGGCCGAGGAACTGTCGGTCAAGCAGGCGGTGTTCGCGGCGCTGGACGAAGTGGTCCGCCCCGGCGCGGTCCTGGCGACGACGACGTCTTCGCTGCCGGTGATCGAGTGCGCGGCCTCGACGACCCGGCCGTCCGACGTGATCGGTCTCCACTTCTTCAACCCGGCCCCGGTGATGAAGCTCGTCGAAGTGGTGTCGACGATCGCGACGGCCCCGGACGTGGTGGCAACGGCGAGCGCGGTCTGCGCCGCGGTGGGCAAGCACGCGGTGCACTGCGGCGACCGCGCGGGCTTCATCGTCAACGCGTTGCTGTTCCCGTACCTCAACGACGCGGTGAAGATGCTGGAGGCCCACTACGCGGCCGCGGACGACATCGACACGGCCATGAAGGTCGGCTGCGGCCTGCCGATGGGCCCGTTCGAGCTGCTGGACGTCGTCGGCCTCGACGTCTCCCTGGCCATCCAGCGGACGCTGTACAACGAATTCCGCGAGGAAGGCTTCGCGCCGGCGCCGTTGCTGGAGCACCTCGTGACGGCCGGGCGGCTGGGCCGGAAGACCGGAAAGGGCTTCAAGGACTACTGATCACGGTCCCCGCCGCGTTGTAGACGGTGACCGCCGTGCCCGCGGTGATGTCCGAGTAGCCGCCGGAGCCGCCGCACGTGCTGTAGCCATGGCTGGTCGCCCGGCGCACGGCGGCCGCTGCCCCCGCCGCCCGGATCGTGATCGTCCGGCTCAGCGCTCGGCCACCTCGCCGAGGACCGGTTTCACGTCGAGCACCGGGGTGCCGTCGATGGCTTCCAAGCCCGTGACCGTCAGCGTGCCGTCCTCGACAGCCGTCACCGTGACCGTGTGGAGGCCGATCGGGTTCGGGCGGTCCGGCGAGCGCGTCGAGAACACCCCGGTGCTCGGCCGGTCCCGGTCGCCGCGGGGGTGGACCGTCTGGACGTCGCGGTCCGCCTCGTGCAGCCACGTCAGGAGGACCAGGCGGTCACCCGGCCGGAGGTCGGCGGCCGCCGGGGTGAACTCCGGGGCGAACACCACCCGGGACGGCAGCGCGCCCTCGTCGCCCTGCTTCGGGGCCGCCGAGCGGTCCGTCAGGGGCGACTCGATGCGCGCCACCGGGCGCACCTGGTAACTCGTCACCGGTAGTAGCCCTCGACCGGCACGCGGGCCTCGTCGAACAGCGCGGGGCCCTCCATCTTGTGCTTGCCCCACGTGAGCGGCGGGCGCAGCGTGAGGAACTGCTCCGTCGACAGCGCGTAGACGACGCGGCCGAGCCCGGACCGTTCGATCGCGCCGGTGCACATCCCGCACGGCTGCGTGCTGGTGAACATCGTCGTGGCCGCCGCGGTCTCCGGGTCCAGGTTCTGCGCCGCCCAGCGGGCCAGCTTCAGTTCCGGGTGGGCCGTGATGTCGTTGTCGGTCAGCGAGGTGTTGCGGTCCTCGGCCAGGATCTTGCCGTCGGCGTCGGCCAGCAGCGAGCCGAACGGCGGGTTGCCGTGTTCCTCGCGCGCTTCGCGGGCGAGCTCGATCGCCCGCCGCAGCAGGGTTTCTTCGGTGTCCTTCACCGGTTCTCCTTCCAGGACGCGGCCACCGCCGCGAGGTCTCGCCACGCCACCTCCGGGCGCAGCGTTTCGGCCGGGTCCGAGTCGAACGGGTCGAGCACGACGGTGTCCGCCCCCATCGCCCGCAACTGCCCCAGGTCGTCGATGACCTGGTCGAGCGTGCCTTCCCCGGCCCGCCGGTCCGGCCCGGACACCGGCACCGCCGTCACGCGCAACAGGATCCGCGGCGCGAACGCGGGCAGCGGCCGGTCGCCCGCCAGCTTTTCCAAGCGCCCCAGCGTTTCCCGGAACCCGGCCATCGTCAGCCGCAGCGGGTGCCACGCGTCGCCGAGCTCCACCGCCCGGCGCAGCCCGGCGTCGCTGTGCCCGCCCAGCCACAGCGGGATCGGATCCACGCGGTAGTCGTCGCGCTCGGCCCACGCCGCGCGGATCGTCCGCAGGTACTCGCTGGTGAGCTTGCCCCGCTGCTCGAACGGCACGCCCAGCGCGTCGAACTCCTGCTTCGCCCAGCCGATCCCGGCACCGAGCACGAGCCGGCCGCCGCTGAGCTCGTCGAGGTTCGCCGCCATCCGCGCCACCAGCAGCGGATGCCGGTACGGCACCACCAGCACGGTGGTGCCCAGCCGCACCCGCTGCGTGACCCCGGCCAGCCACGACAACGTCGTGAACGGCTCGTAGAACGGCGCCGGGTACTGCCCGGCGACGTCCGGCGTGATGGCGACGTGGTCGGACACCATCAGCAGGTCGTAGCCGAGCCCTTCCACCGTCTGCGCCCAGGCGCGCAGGACGCCCGGGTCCGTGCCAGGCCCGAAATTGGGGACGTTCACGCCGATCTTCACCGCAAGAGGCTATCGACGTTTTGCCCGGATCCGGAAGAGAGCGATCACGGCGTTCGGCCCGTTCCGCCGTGGATCCCACGGTATGTTCGCCGGATGACCGCGAGTCTCGATCCGACGGACTGGGCCATCCTGGCCGAGCTCCAGCGCGACGCCCGGCTGCCGCTCACCGAGCTCGGCCGCCGGGTGAACCTGAGCGCGTCCGCGGCGACCGAACGGCTCCGGCGGCTCGAGACCGCCGGCGTGATCAGCGGCTACCGCGCGGAAATCGACCTCGGCAAGGTGGGCTACCCGGTGCTCGCCGTGGTCCGGCTCAAGTACCCGGGCAGCCGGCACGAGCCGCTGCACAAGCTGCTCGGCGACCGCTCCGAGATCCTGGAATGCCTGCGCACCACCGGCGACGACTGCTACACGCTCAAGATCGCCGCGGCCTCCATGGCCCACCTCGAGCAGACGGTGGACGAGCTGGCCCAGTTCGGCAGCACGACCACGAACCTCGTCTACAGCCAGACCCTGCCCTACCGCGGACCGCGGGAGCCCGCCCGTGACCTCGGTGCCTGACCGCATTGTCATCGTCGGCGTGACGGGCTCGGGCAAGTCGACGCTCGCGGCCCGGATCGCCGAGCGGACCGGCCTGCCCTTCCACGCCGCGGATGACATCGGCTGGCAGCCGGGCTGGGTCGGCGCCCCCGAGGAGGAACAGCGTCGCCGGATCGCCGAGGTGTGCGCGCAGGAGCGCTGGATCCTCGACGCCGTCTACAGCTCGTGGCAGGACATCGTCCTGCCCCGCACGCAGCTGATCGTGGGCCTCGACTACCCGCGCTGGCTTTCGCTGGGCCGCCTGGTGCGCCGGACGGTGGTGCGGACGGTGACGCGCAAGCGCATCTGCAACGGGAACGTCGAGTCGTTGCGCCAGGTGTTCTCCGCCGACTCGATCATCCGCTGGCACTTCAGGTCGTTCGCGCGCAAGCGGGCCCGCATCCGGGCGTGGGCCGTCGAGTCGCCCGGCCCGGTCGTCGTCCGGCTGACGTCCCCGCGCGAGACCCGCCGCTGGCTCGAGACCCTCTGAGATCAGGCGCCCGGCGGCAGCAGCGGACCGCCGCTCCAGTGCTGGAACACCAGATTGGTGTGAACGCGGGCGACCTCGTCGCGCGCGGTCAGCTCGTCGAGGACCAGCCGCTGCAGCTCCCCGGCGGAGCTGGTCGCGACGTGCGCGAGGAAGTCGTCCGGCCCGGTCAGGTGGTAGACCGCCCGCACCTCCGGCAAGGACAGCAGGTGCTCGATGAACGGGTCCACCAGCGGCCGCCGGTGCGGGCGGACCTGCACGAACAGGAACGCCTCCAGCGGCCGCCCGAGCTTCGCCGCGTCGACCGACGCGTGCTGGCCGGTGATCACCCCGGTGTCCCGCAGCCGGGCGACGCGGTCCAGGCACGTCGACGGCGCGATGCCGACCGCGGCCGCCAGGTCCTTGTTGGTGATCCGGGCATCGTTCTGCAACAAGCGCAGGATTTCGAGATCGACCGGACTCAGTTCGACGGAAGCGGACATCGCCGAATGATATCCGAGAGTGTTGCTCTCAGTCCGGTGAAAGCTCGACCATGCTGGCATGACTTCCTCGCTGCGCACGCGGGCCGTCCACGCCGGCCGTGACGATCTCACGGACCTCGGCGTGCACGCCGCTCCGCTCGACCTGTCCACGACCTACCCGTCCCGCGACAGTGCCGCCGAAGCCGCCCGGATCGACGCTTTCGCCGCCGGCGCCGAGCTCGACGGCCCGCCGATCTACGGCCGGGTGGGCAACCCGACCGTCGAACGGTTCGAGCGCGCGCTCGCCGAGCTCGAAGGCTTCGACCACGGCGTCGCGTTCGCCAGCGGCATGGCCGCCGTCTCGGCCTGCCTGCTTTCCGCAGTGGCACAAGGGAAACGCCACGTCGTCGCCGTGCGCCCGCTGTACGGCTGCAGTGACCACCTACTCGAGTCCGGGCTGCTCGGCACGGAGGTCACCTGGGCCGCACCCGACGCCGTGACCGCCGCGCTGCGGCCGGACACCGGCCTGGTGTTCGTCGAGACGCCGGCGAACCCGACCCTGGCCGAGGCGGACATCGCCGAGCTGGCCCGTGCCTGTGGCGAGGTGCCTCTCCTGGTGGACAACACGTTCGCGACCCCGGTCCTGCAGCGGCCCGGCCGCCACGGCGCCCGGATGGTGCTGCACAGCGCGACGAAGTTCCTCGGCGGCCACGGCGACGTGATGGGCGGGATCGTCGCGTGCGACGCGCCGGAAGCCGCCCGGCTGCGCCAGATCCGCTTCGCCACCGGCGGCGTGCTGCACCCGCTCGCCGGATACCTGTTGCTGCGCGGGCTTTCCACGCTGCCGCTGCGCGTCGGCGCGGCGTCCGCGACCGCGGCGACACTGGCGTCACGGCTTGGCGGGCACCCGGCCGTGACCGCCGTCCACTACCCGCGGATCGGCGGGCCGCTGGTGGCGTTCGAGGTCTCCGGCGACCCGCACGCCCTGATCGGGGCGGTCCGGCTGATCACGCCGGCCGTCAGCCTCGGCAGTGTCGACACGCTGATCCAGCACCCGGGCTCGATCAGCCACCGGATCGTCGACGAGGGCGACCGCCGCGGCGCCGGCGTGTCCGACCAGCTGATCCGGATGTCCGTCGGCCTCGAGGACGTCGAGGATCTGTGGGCCGACCTGGGGCAGGCGCTGAAGGCCGGCTGAGCCCGGTCAGCCGCAGCAGCCGCCTCCGCAGCAGCCACCACCGCCACCAGCGGCGGGGGCCGCGGAACCACTCGCGGCCCCGGTGAGGGCGACGGTGGTGAGCAGCTTGACGGTGTCGGCGTGGCCCTCCGGGCAGGTCGCCGGCGCGCCGGATTCGCTCATCGGGCGCAGGAGCTCGAACGTCTCGGTGCACTCGCGGCAGCGGTAGGCGTAGGTCGGCATGCCGTGATTATCGCCGGAGGCGCCCGGGGATGGGAAGCTGGGCGCGTGCAGCCGCCCTCGCTCGCCGACGTCCCGCACCTCGGCCAGGTCGTCCCGTCCCTGCTCGCCGCGCTCGGGGTGCCCGGTTGCGGGAACGTCCTGGCGTTGCCGGAGGCACGCAGCGCCGGCGTGCTGCTCGTCGACGGGCTCGGCTGGGAGCTGCTCGCCGAGCACGCCGCGGACGCCCCGGTGCTGACCGAGCTCGCCCGCGAGCCGCTGCGCGTGGGCTTCCCGTCGACGACGGCCGCCGGAGTCGCGGCGATCGGCACCGGGCTCGCGTCGGGCGAGCACGGGATGGTCGGCTACACGTTCGAGATGCCCGGCACCGGCGTGCTCAACGCGTTGCGCTGGTGCAGCCACGAAGACGGCAGCGATCTGCGTGGCGCCCTCCCACCCCGCGAGGTGCAGCCGCTGCCGACGACGTTCGAGCGGGCCGCCGCGGCGGGCATCGACGCGGCCGTGGTGTCATCGGCCAAGTTCCGCGACACGGCCTTGACGCTGGCCACCCAGAGCGGCGCGCAGTACGCCGGGGTCCACGCGCTGGGCGACCTCGCCGCGCGGACGTTGTCGGTGCTGGACGGGCGCGCGTTCTGCTACGCCTACCACAGCGAACTCGACTTGCTGGGACACGTCTACGGCCCCGGCTCGACCGCCTGGCGCATGCAGCTGCGGCAGATCGACCGGCTCGTCGAGTCCCTTGTGGACGGTCTGCCGTCCGGTGCGCTGCTCGCGGTGGTGGCCGACCACGGGATGGTGACCGTCGACGACAAGCTCGACCTCGAAGACACGCCGGAGCTGCTGGCCGGCGTCCGGACGTTCGGAGGCGAGGTCCGCGCGCGGCACGTCTACACCGAGCCGGGCGCGGCCGCGGACGTCCTCGCCGCCTGGCGGGAGGTGCTGGGCGAGCGGGCCTGGGTGCGCTCGCGCGAGGAGGCTGTCGCGGAGGGCTGGTTCGGGCACACGGTGAGCGACCGGGTGCTGCCGCGCATCGGTGACGTCGTCGCCGCGGCCCGGGACCGGTTCGGGATGGTGCGGGGACTCGCGGAGGCCGTGGAGACCTCGCTGGTCGGGCAGCACGGGTCGCTGACCACGGCCGAGCAGCTGGTGCCGCTGGCGTTGGCCCAGGGATAGGCCGTACCCGGGCGGACGACACGGCGGGAACGTGGCTCGCGCGGGAACTTTCCTCTGCCCGGCGCCGACCTGTCCACTGCGTACCGGACTGACGGGAGTGGGCGGGATGAGCGTGCTGGACGGGATCGGGGTCGTCGGAGCGGGTGGCGAGGGACGGGCCGTGGCCGCGTACCTCGCCGCGCGGGAGCTGCCCGTGCACCTCTACACACGGGATCTCGGGGCCGTGGGGGAGATCGCGTGCCGCCGGGAGATCGTCGCGCGTGGGGTGCTCGACGGGCGGTTCCCGCTCCGGGAGGTGACCGCGGACCCGGCCGGGCTGGGCGCGCGGGCCGTCGTCCTGGTCGCCACCGTGACCACCGCTTACCCGGCGGTCGCCGCCCGGCTGGCACCGCACCTGCGTCCGGGGCAGGTGGTGGTGCTGTTCTCCGGCAAGCTCTGCGGGAGCGTCGAGTTCGCCCACGCGCTCGCCGCCGCGGGGGCGCCGGACGTCGACGTCGTGGAGACCGACGCGCTGTTCGCCGCACGGCCGTCCGGCACCGACGGTGTCACCGTGCTCGGCACCAAGGCGTGGAACCTGATCTCCGGCAGCACCGAGGCCGCCGTCGGCCGGCAGGCCGGGCTGCTGTGCGAGTGGTTCCCGATGCTGGAGGTCGCGCGCAACCCGGTCGAGCGTGGCCTGCACGACTTCGGCGCGGTCGCGCACGTGCCGATCGCGCTGGCCAACCTCGGCACCATCGACCGCGCGGAGGAACTGCTCTTCTACGTCGAAGGTGTCTCGGCGCGGACGATCGCCCTGCTCGAGCGCACGGAGGCCGAGTTCGCCGCCGTCGCGGACGCCTACGGTGCCCGGCTGCTGCCCATGACCGAGGTCCTCGACCGCTACTACGGCTGCCCGGCCACGACGTTGCTCGACGCGCTGCGGACGGTGCAGCCGTACCGGACGATCGCCGCGCCGACCAGCCTCGACCACCGTTTCCTCACCGAGGACATCCGCTCCACGCTGGTGCCGCTGCAGGCACTCGCGCGGTGCGCGGGCGTCGCCACGCCGATGGTCGACGCGGCGATCACGATCATGTCCGTGCTCGGCGGCGAGGACTTCCGCCGGACCGGCCGGACCCTGCGCAGGCTCGGCTGGGACGGCCTCGCCCACGACGCGATCCTGCACCGGCTGGGCGCCGGCGGCCGGGCGGGGGACCGCGCGGCTTGAGCACCGCCGGGCATCTCGTGTGCTCGCAGGCGCGGTTCGCGTACCTGGATGGACGACTTGCGTGCCTGGGTGGACGACACGCGTGCCTGGGTGGACGACACGCGTACCTGGATGGACGACACGCGTGTCTGGAGGGTCGACACGCGTGTCTGGAGGGTCGACTCGCGTGTCTGGAGGGACGACACGCGTGCCTGGGGTCGGGTCGGGAGGGTGACGGCGGGCGGGGTG
>NZ_JBHVXZ010000027.1:0-98361 GCF_042881395.1 Amycolatopsis sp. NPDC058278
GCCTTCGGAAGAAGCGGGGGCGCTCGCCGGAGCGGGCGTGCCACCGCCGGGCGTGCGCACCGCGCCCCAGCCGCCATCGCCCGCCGGGGTCCCGGCCGCCGAAGCCGCCGGTGCCGCTGCGGCGGGTGCGGGCGTGCCACCGTCCGGCGTAGGCGCGGCACTCCTGCCTTCGTTCGGCTGCGCCGGAGCCGACGCACGGGCGGCACTCCCGCCGTCTGCCGGGTCGGCAGCGGCCGGGCGCCCGGGCGGCTTGACCGGCTCCGGCACCGGTGCCGGAGCCGCCGAAGCCGGGCGCTGCGAAGGCCTCGAAAACTCGCGTTCCGGAGCCGCGCGCACCGGCGGCTCCACGCCGCCCTCGGCCGGCGCGCCTCCGCCGCCGGCGAGCGTCGCGCGGCGCTCCAGGCGCTCGATCCGGGCCAGCAGGGCCTTCTCCGCATCGGTCACCGACGGCAGCAGCATCCGCGCGCACAGCAGCTCGAGCACGAGCCGGGGCGAGGTCGCGCCGCGCATCTCCAGAAGTCCATTGTGGACGATGTCGGCGTAGCGGGAGAGGGTGCCGAGGCCGAGCCGCTCGGCCTGCGCGACCATCCGCGACAGTTCCTCCTCCGGCGCGGACACCAGCCCGCCCGCGGACTCCGGCACCGCGCGCAGCAGCACCAGGTCGCGCAGCCGGTCGAGCAGGTCGGTCGCGAACCGGCGCGGGTCGTGGCCGGCCTCGGTGAGCTTCTCGACCGTGCCGAACACCGTGGCCGCGTCCTCGGTCGAGAGCGCGTCGACCATGTCGTCGATCAGCGCGACGTCGGTGACGCCCAGCAGCGCGACCGCCCGCGAATACGAAACGCCCTCCGGCCCGGCGCCGGCGAGCAGCTGGTCGAGCACCGACTGCGTGTCACGCGCCGAGCCGCCGCCCGCGCGGATGACCAGCGGGTACACCGCCGGCTCGACCTCGACGCCCTCGGCCGCGATGTTGCGCTCCAGGAGGTTGCGCATCGAGCTCGGCGGGATCAGCCGGAACGGGTAGTGGTGCGTGCGCGAGCGGATGGTGGTCAGCACCTTGTCCGGCTCGGTCGTCGCGAAGATGAAGATGACGTGCTCGGGCGGCTCTTCCACGATCTTCAGCAGGGCGTTGAAGCCCTGCGTGGTGACCATGTGCGCCTCGTCGATGATGAACACGCGGTAGCGCGACTCGGCCGGCGCGTAGAACGCCTTGTCACGCAGCTCGCGGGCGTCGTCGACACCACCGTGGCTGGCCGCGTCGAGCTCCGTGACGTCGATGCTGCCCGAGCCCTCCGGCGCGAGCGCCTTGCACGAGTGGCACTCGCCGCACGGGTCCGGCGTCGGCCCCTTGACGCAGTTCAGCGAGCGGGCCATGATCCGCGCGCTCGACGTCTTGCCGCAGCCGCGTGGACCGGAGAAGAGGTAGGCGTGGTTGATCCGCCCGGCGGCCAGCGCCGTGCGGAGGGGTTCGGTCACATGCTCCTGCCCGACGACCTCGGCGAAGGTTGCCGGACGGTACTTGCGGTACAGCGCTAGAGCCACGCCGCGAGAGTACCGGGCACCACCGACAACCTTCGCCGTGCGGTCAGGAGACCAGGGCCGCCGCTTCGGCGACCAGAGCGTTCACCTTGGTGACGTGCGCCGCCGTGAACGCGTCACGCGCCCGCGCCTTCGGCAGCTCGACGTCCAGGTAGTGCTGCGCGCCCGAGTCAGGCCCGTCGAGCACGCCCTGCGCGACCGCCCTCACCTCCGGGCCCTCCCCCAAGGTCCGGGTGACGTAGACGTCCAGGTCGATCAGGTGCGCCGTGTACCGGCCGTGGGCCAGGAACTCGCGGATGTCCGCGACGGTGCCGTCCAGCGCGTTCTGCGCCCACGACTTCGTCGCCGGGCCACCGGCCGCCAGGAGCTGGTTGACCTCGATGCGGTCGTCGGTGTCCCGGCCCGGGTAGTCACCGGTGCGCAGCAGCGCGGCGACACCGGCGTACGGGCCGGCGAGCGCGTCACGAGCCGCCTGGCGCAGGCCCGGGCGGGCGTTCGGGTCCGCCGCGATCGCCGAGACGGCGGCGCGGTCGTCGGACTCCTGCGCGACGGCGAGACCGCTGCGCACGAGCGTGACGACGTCGTCGTCCGAGCCGCTCAGCGCGGCACGGGCGGCGTTCTTGACGGCGGCACTGCCGTGCCGCAGCAGGTAGACGGACGCCTTGCGGCCGTTCGGCACGGTCAGCGCCGGGTCGGCCGCGTCGGCCAGCAGCTTGTCGTTGTCCTTCTTCGCCTGCGCGGCGCGATCCGCGGCCTCTTTGGCTTGCTGCTGCGCGGCCGCCTCGGCGGCCGCGGCGGCCCGGCCGGCCTCCTGGTTTTGGCCCTGCTGGGTGGCGAGCCGGTCGGCGTTCGCCTTCCGCGCGTCCGCGGCGAGCTGCGCGGCCTTTTCCGCGGCGAGCTTCACGTCCTGGGGCCGGTTGCCGGCCGCGGCGGCCTTGGCCGCGTCGAGCTGCTCCTGGACCGCGGTGACTTCGGCGTCGTAGTTCGCGGCGACCTGCCGCCACAGCGACAGGAAGTAACGGACGTCGTCGGGCGTGCCGTCGAGCGCGGTCTGCGCGGCGGCCACGACCTCCGGGCCGCCGGCGGCCAGGGCCTGGTCGGCCGCGATGCGCTCGTCGACCTCCTTCGCCTGCTGCAGGCCGGTCTCCAGGAAGGCCCGCACGTCGGCGGGGGTGCCGTTGTCGAGTACCTCCATGCCCTGCTCGTTCACGGTCGGGCCGCCGGTGTCCATGGCCTGGCTGACGGCGATCCGGTCGTCGGCGCTGCGGGCCAGCGGCAGGCCGTTCGCCAGGTACTCGCGGATGTCGTCCTGGGTGCCGCTGAGCGCCCGCTGGGCGGTGCGCTTGGTGATCGGGCCGCCGGAGGAGAGCGCCTGGCTGACGAGGACCCGCTCGTCGTCGTTCTGCGCCTGCTGGCGGCCGGTGGCCAGGAAGGCCTGCAGGTCGGCGGGCGAGCCGAGCAACGCCGCTTCGGCGGCTCGCGCCACGCCGGGGCCGCCGGTCTCCAGCAGGGAAACGGCCTGCGCCCGGTCGGGCAGCACATCCGCGGCCGCCGGCGTTGCGAAGACCCCGGCCGCGAGTGCCGCGGCAACGATTATTGCGTTTGCACGCAAGGTGAAACCCCCTCGATCGATGATCGTCCGTTCCCTTATCGCCGGAGCGGTCGGAATGTTTCCGATAACCTCGGATCCCGTGAGCCGCACGCGGAAGCCCGAGCCGGTGCCCGGGCGGTACCCGGTGCGGTTCGGCACGGCGGAGCTGGTCCGCGACACCGGCCGCGGCAACGCCTGGCTGGTGTCGGTGGACGGCGTCGCGCAGTCGTACGTCGACCTCGACGACCCCGCTCACCTGGAGTTCGACTACGTCCGCCGGTTCGCGGAGGTGGTGGACCGGCTGCCACCGGGCCCCCTGGACGCGCTCCACGTCGGCGGGGCGGCGTGCACGCTGCCGCGGTACGTCGCGGCAGCGCGGCCGGGATCCCGCCAGCTGGTGTTCGACGCCGACGGCGAGCTGGTGGAGCTGGTCCGCGCGCAGCTGGGGTTGCGGGTGCCGGGTGTGCGCGTCCGGGTGACGGACGGCCGCGAGGGGCTGGCGACGCGCCGGGAGGATTCGGCGGACCTGGTGGTGGTCGACGCGTTCGAGCGGGCAACGCTGGCCGGCGGCCTGGCAACGCTGGAGGCGACTCGGGCGATCGCGGGCATCCTCCGCGCCCCGGGCAGCTACCTGGTGAACATCACGGACGGTGCGGGCTTGCCGTTCGCCCGCCGCTTCCTGGCAACGCTGCTCGAGGTCTTCCCGGAGGTGCTGCTGCTGGCGGACCCGGGAGTCCTGCGCGGCCGCCGCTTCGGCAATCTGGTGCTGGCGGCCTCGGCAACCGAGCTCCCCACGGCAGAGCTGGCCAGGCAAGCGGCCTCGGCGGCCTTCCCGGCAAGGTGCGTATACGGCCCGGAGCTGCAAAAGCTGGCGGGCCGAGCGGCCCCCATAACGGACACAGACGCCCCACCGCCCCCCAAACCCCCGGACGACGTACTGGGCCTGTTCTGACCCCCACCGGACCACCGCAGCCACACCCACGACAGACCGCGGGGGAGCCGCCGCAGGCACGGCAGGTCACAAGAGCCGCGGCAGCGCACACCACCGTAGGCCGCGGGAGCCGCGGCAGCGCACACCACGACAGGCCGCGGGAGCTGCGGCAGGCACACCACCGCAGGTCGCCGGGGGGCGCGGCAGGGCTGGCAGGCCGAGCACGAGGCACCGTGGGGGTCCGGGGGCTCGGCCCCCGGGCAGAAGAACGAAGTGAAGGCCCGGCAGAGGGGCGAAGCCCCGAAGCCGGAGCCGAAAAGAAGGGGACCCCGCGCACCCGCCAGAGCCTGCTTATCCTTGCTGCCTTCCGGCCCTGGGGAGGTTCACAGGGTGGACGCCGCGCGGGGTCCGTGGATCAGTGTAGTCGGAAGGTCTCCGATGCCGCCGGAGACCCTGCCGAAAGCCACTCAGGTCCCCGCACCAGCCTGGGCTCGTGCCCGTTTGAACGTGTTGTGCAGCACCGCCAGCAGCGCGTCTCGCACCGAAAGCTTCTGCCGGGCGTCGAACGTGATCAGCGGGACGTCGTCACTGACCGCGAGTGCCCAGCGCACGTCCTCCAAGTTGTGGCCCAGCGAGCCGTCGAACATGTTCACCGCGACCACGAACGGCAGGCCCGCGTTCTCGAAGTAGTCGACCGCCGGGTAGCAGTCGTCCATGCGGCGGGTGTCCACGATGACCAGTGCGCCCAGTGCGCCGTGGACCAGGTCCTGCCACATGAAGCCGAAGCGGTCCTGGCCCGGCGTGCCGAACAGGTAGAGCTTGACCTCTTCGTCGATCGTGATGCAGCCGAAGTCGAGGGCCACCGTCGTCGTGGTCTTGGCCGGGACGTGGCCGGTGCTGTCCACGGCCGCGGCCACGGAGGTGATCGCCGCCTCGGTGGTGAGGGGCTTGATCTCCGAGATGGACGACACCGCCGTCGTCTTGCCGACGCCGAAGCCGCCCGCGATGACGATCTTGACCGGGGCCGGCGGCCGGGTGGCCGGTTCAGTGAATGGCTTCGAGTCCACGAATGACCCTTTCGATCATGCCGAGGTCGTGCGAGTTGTGGTTGCCCGGCCGCCGGACGACGACGTAGCCCAGTTCGGCGAGGTCGGCCACCAGCACCCTGGCCACGCCGATGTGCAGGCCGAGCATGGCGGCCACCTCGGCGACCGACATCGTGTTCCGGCAGAGGGAAACGATTTCCTGGCGTTCGAACGTGAGCTTGGGGTGCGACGCCGCGCCGAGGCGGGACGTCATGACCTGCGCCTCGATTTCGAGGCTCTGGTCGACCGGCTGGGCGCGCCCCGAGGTCATCAGGTACGGCCGCAGCAGCGAGATGTCCGGTTCCTCGGGCATCACGACCCCACGGTGTTCTTGAGCTCCTCGATCAGGCCCGGCGTGAGCACCTCGGTGGCGCGGTTGGCGAACATCGCCATCTCGTAGGCGATGGTGCCCAGGCTGGCCTGCTTGTTGGCCAGCACACCCAGCGAACAGCCGATGCTGATCGTGCAGACGAGCAGGTACCCGTGCTCGAGTTCGATGATCACCTTGTCGGGCGAGCCGAGCGGGTGGCTTTCGGAGACGCCGTGGGCGAGGCCGAGCATGGCGGAGGAGATGGCGGCCAGGCGGTCGGCGTTGGAGCGCTCGAGCTCCGTCGACATCGCGATCAGCAGGCCGTCGGCCGAGACCGCGATGGCGGCTATCGCGCCCGCGGTGTGCTGCGCGAAGCGGCTCACCAGCCAGTTGAAGTTCTGGGCTTCGACACTGACGCCAGCTGCGGGGATGCTCATTTCCTGCTCTCTTCTCCTCGTTCCATCACACGACCGGCGACCACGCCTCGGGGCGGGCTGTCTGCCGTAACGTCCTCCGCCTTCGCGAGGCCGGCGGCGAACGCGTCGAACGCCGCTCGTTCGGCCGCCGGGTCCCGCTTGCTGCGGTTGACGACGGCGCGGGCGAGCGGCCGCCCCGCGGTCTGCTGACGCAGGCCCGGGGCGAGCTGGGCGCCGGGGACGCGGCGGATCAGGCCGTCGCGCGACTGCGCGGCGGCCGAGAAGGGGGCCGTGGCCACCGGCTGCGCGTCCGCGGGAGCGCGGGCCGGGAGCGGTGACCCGGGTTCGGTCACGGCGGCGGGCGGCGGGTCGGCCGTCAGCGCGCTGACCTCGGCGGCCTTGGCGAAGGTGCTGGTGGGCGGGACGCTGACCTCGGCGGCCTTCGCGAAGGCGCTCGCGAAGCCGTCCATCGCGGCCTTGGTCGCTTCCGGGTCGTGCCGCGGCTTGGCGTCGGTCACCGGCTCGGACGTGCCCGGGCTGGGCAGCTGGGCGCCGCGGACCCGGCGGCGCAGGCCACCCCGCGACTCCGATGAAGACACCGAAGACACCGAAGACACCGCCGTCGCCGACGTCGTCGCCGTCGCGGCCGCCACCGCCGGTTCGGGCGCTTCGGCGGACTCGGCGTCGGGTTCGGCGTCCGGCCACACCGGTTCCAGTTCGCGGAACCAGCGGAAGCCGTTGCCGTGGCCGAGCAGCGCCGGGATCGCCGGCGCCGGCAGTTCGGCGGGCCGGTCGCGTTCGGGCGCCGGCGGCCGGAAGTCGTCAGAAGAGAACAGAGCAGCCGGCGCGATCGGGACGGCCGGTGCGGCGTGCCGCGGCGACGACGCGCTCGGCGGCGCGGCCTGCGCCGGGATCACGGGTGGCTGCTCGGTTTTCGACCGCAGCTGGGTGCGGTGGCTGAACAGCGACGCCGGGATGGTCAGCCGCGCGGTCACGCCGCCGGTGGTCGGCGTCGCGAGCAGCTCGACACCCAGCTCGTGGCGCCGCGCCAGGCGGCCGACCACGAACAGGCCGAGCACACTGGTCGGCGCGAGCTCCAGGCGTTCGCGTTCGACGAGCCGCCGGTTCTCCTCGCCCAGCTTCTCCGCGGTCATGCCGATGCCGTGGTCGACGATGCTCACCAGGCAGGCGCCGTCGGCCAGCAGCATGGTGTCCACTTCGACCATCGAGCCCGGCGGCGAGAACGACGTCGCGTTTTCCAGCAGCTCGGCGAACACGAGCACGAGGTCGGCGCCGAGGGCCGACGACAGCAGGATTTCGGCGACGACACCGAGCTTGACGCGCTGGTAGTCCTCGATCTCGGCGAGCGCCGAGCGCAGCGCCGTGGACAGCTCGATCGGGCCGGCGATCCGCGTTTCGTCGCGGGTGCCGGACACCACGAGCAGGTTGTCGGCGTTCCGGCGCAGGCGGGTGGAGAGGTGGTCGAGCCGGTAGAGGCTGGCCAGCAGCCGGGTGTCCTGCTCGTTGCGCTCGACCTCGTCGATGAGCGCGAGCTGGCGGCCGACGAGGTTCTGCGTCCGCTTCGCGACGTTCGCGAACATCAAGCTGGTGTTGCGCCGGGTGAGCGCCTGGCGTTCGACCAGCTCGGCCGCAGTGGTCTGGACCCGGTTGAACGCGGCGGCCAGCTTCCCGAGCTCGTCGTCGGAGACGACGTCGATGGTGGCCAGGCGCGGGATCTGCTCCTCGGCCTCCTCGGTGTCGGTCACGCGGACGAGCTCGGTGCCGGCGAGGTCGGCGACCGACGTCGCCGCGGTGGTCAGCTGGCGCAGCGGCCCGGCGATCGAACGGGACACCGCGACGGCGAGGAAGGCGACCAGCAGGAACAGCCCGCCCGCGCCGAGGCCGACCGTCCAGGCCAGCCGGGTCGCGCTGTCGGCCCGCTCGGTCGCGGAGTCGGTGATCTCGCTGATCGCCCGTTCCTGCACGAGCTTCCGCTGTCCCGCGTGGGTGTCCGCCGCGGAGAGGACGTCCGAGACGTACCGCGTGGTGCCCGCCGCGTCACGCGGGTTGCCGACCTGGGCGGCGAGGTCGTCGACGCGCCGGCCGGCGTCGCTCTGCTCGACCCGGACGACGAGGGCGGCCCGCTCGCTGTCGTCGCCGTCGTCGCCCTGCTTGACGAACCGGTCGATGAAGATCGGCGCCTGCTGGGTCGCGTCGTCCAGGATGGACCGGCCGGCCGCCGGCGACACCGCGGTCACGATGAGGGCCATCGCGCGCAGCGAGTTCTCCTCGTTCGCCCGCAGCAGCGCGTCCAGGGCGGTCAGCTCCCGCGTGCCCTCGGCGTCACTGGTGAGCTGCGGGACCAGGCGCAGGGAGTCGATCACCGCGTCGACCACCGCGTTGTAGGTGCGGGCGACGCTGTCGAGCGCGACGCCGCGGCGGGCCGCGTTCTGCCGCAGCTCGCCGAGCGAGCCGATCCGGGTCAAGGCCGCGGAAAGCTCGTCGGGAGCATCGTCACCCAGCGAAGCGCGGACCTCGGCGACCGTCCTGTCGACCGTTTTCTGCTGCTGCACCATCTGATCGGGGCTCGCCGAAGGCGTCGCCACGAACGCGGCCGTCAGCAGCCGCTCGCGCTGCAGCTGCCACATCAGCCCGCCGAGCTGCTGGGCGTGCCGCGCCACGGCGGCCGACTGCGCCGCCGCGCCGGCGCTGTTCGCCTGCGTCAGCACGAACGGCACCGACACCAGCACCACCGCGACCAGCGGGGGCAGGAGCAGCAGGTTCAGCTTGCCGCGAATACCGAGCCGGGTGAGAAAACCCCCGCCGCCGGCCCGTTCCGCGGCCGACCTGCCGTGTCTCATCCCGCCACCTTCCCGTCTTCCGTTCTCACTCGACCGCGGCCACCCGGCTCACGTGGCCCCGGTGCTGCTCCCGGACCAGGTCCTCGATCCGGGCGCGCAGCGCGAGGAACCGCGGTTCGCGCTTCACCGCCAGGTCCCGCTCGGCGGGCAGCGCCACCTCGACGTCGGCGGCGATCCGGCCCGGGTCGGAGGCGAGCACCACCACCCGGCCGCCCAGGAACACCGCTTCCTCGACGTCGTGGGTGACCATCAGCACCGTGGTGCCGGTGTCGGCCCACACCTGGCGGATCAGCACCTGCATGTCCTCTTTGGTCTGGACGTCCAGGGCGCCGAAGGGTTCGTCCAGCAGCAGAACTTCCGGTTCGCCCGCCAGTGCGCGCGCGATCGCGACGCGCTGCTTCTGGCCGCCGGAGAGCTGCTTCGGCAGCGACTTGCGCACGCCGTCGAGACCGGTCTCGGCCAGGTACCAGTCAACGCGCTTGGCGCGCTCGGCGGCGTCGATCGAGAGCAGCTCGAGTCCGAACGCGACGTTCTTCTCGACGCTGCGCCACGGGTAGAGCGCGCCGGCCTGGAAGACGAGCCCGCGGTCCGGCCCCGGCGCGGTCACCGGCACGCCGTCGAGCAGGATCTCGCCCTCGGTCGGCCGGCTGAGCCCGGCCACCAGCGACAGCAGCGTCGACTTGCCCGAGCCGCTCGCGCCGACGACGCAGACGAACTCGCCGCGCAGCACCTCGAGGTCGACGCCGTCGAGGGCGCGCGTGGTCTTGCCGCGGACGGTGTAGTCCTTGGCGACGTTCCGCAGCTCCAGCGTCATGCCGCCCACTTCCCGACCCGCGTGCGCAGCAGGCGCAGCAGGACGTCGATTCCGAGCCCGGCGATCCCGATGACCACGAGCACCGCGAAGATCTTGTCGGTCTGCAGGAACCGCTGCGCGCGCACGATCCGGTAGCCGAGGCCCGCCGAGGAGTTGATCAGCTCGGCGACGACCACGAAGTTCCACGCCGCGGCGGCGTTGACCCGGATCGCGTCGATCATGCCGGGCAGCGAGTGCGGCACGACGATCTTGCGCAGCACCTCGCCCCGGCGCGCGCCGAGGGTGTAGGAGACGTCGATGAGCGAGTCCGGCACGCCGCGGACGACGTCGGCGGTCATCAGCGTGTTGAAGAAGACCGTCCCGATGAAGAGGATGGCGATCTTCGACGGCTCGCCGAGGCCGAGCCAGATGATCAGCAGCGGGATGAACGCGCTCGCCGGCAGGTAGCGCAGCAGCCCGATCAGCGGCTCGAAGAACGCCTGCCCGGCGGTGAAGGAGCCCATCAGGATGCCGAGCGGCACGGAGACGAGCACGGCGAGGCCGAAGCCTTCGAGCACCCGCTGGGTGGTCGTCCAGAGGTCCTCGAAGAGCTCACCGGTGCTCGCCATGTCCACCCCGGCCTTGAGCACCGCGGCCGGGGACGGCAGGAACGTCGAATCGACGGCCCCGCTGACGCTCAGCACCACCCACGCCAGGAACGGGATGGCGAACGACAGCGCCGCGAGTGTCCAGCGGGACGTCGCGGAAATGGGCGTGCGCAAGGAGAAAAGCGGCGAAGCGGACGGCTTCAGCCCGGCCCGGCGGGGCAGCGGCGACCAGTCCGGCCCTCCACCGCCCACCCGGTCGGCCTCCTGCTGCTCGGCGAGCCGCTGTTCCGCTTCCTGCGCCTCGGCGGCCCGCGCCTCGGCCGTGTTCGCCGGAGTGGTGCGCTGGGTCGGACCGGTCACTGGGGGGCGGCCTTCACGAACTGGTCGTCGAACAGGCCGTCGAGCGAGGGCCGCTGCTGGGCGAGCCCGGTGCCGACGATGAAGTCGATGATCTTGTTCGCCTGGAAGTCGAGGTTCTTCGGGGTGACGCCCGGGGTGAACGCGTCGATGTTCTGCTGCCGCGTGAAGATCGTGGTGCCGGCGTCGTAGGACTTGTAGTCCTCCTCGGAGACGCCGCCGCGCTTGGCCATCACCTTGACGGCCGCGTCCTTGTTGTTCTTGATCCAGGTCAGCGTCTCGAACCAGGTGTTGACCAGCGCCTGCACGTCCTTCGGGCGGTCCTTGACCAGCTTCTGCGACGTCACGAGGTGGTCGGGGATGGCGCCGGGGAATTCGGCCGACGTCGAGATCGCGCGGCTGCCCGCGCGCTCCAGCGCCGTCGAGGTGAACGGCGCGAACGCGGCGACCGCGTCGACCTGGCCGCTCTTGAACGCGGCCGCGGCGGCGTCGGTCGGGAGGTTGACGAGCTGGATGTCCTTTTCGGTCAGGTTCGCCGACTGCAGCGCGAGCAGCAGCAGGTAGTGGTCGACCGCGCCCTGCTCGACGGCGACCTTCTTGCCCTTGAGGTCGGCGATGCTGGTGATCCCGTCACGGGCGATGATCTTGTCGTTGCCGGTGGAGTTGTCGTTCACCAGCACGATCGACAGCTTGGCGCCGCCGGAGACCGACGACAGGGTGTCGTTGAGGGTCTGGCTGTTGGCGTCGATGGCGCCGCTGGAGAGCGCGTTGATGCTGTCGGTGTAGTTGTCGAAGTACTTGAGGTCGACGTTGACACCGTTCTTGGCGAACAGGCCCTGCTCCTGCGCCACCTGCCAGGGGAACCAGCCCGGCCAGGCGCTGAACCCGATGGTGATCTTGCTGCCGCTGCCGGAAGCGGAGCTGTCGCTGCACCCGGAAAGCGCGGTGACCCCGGCGAGGGCCAGCAAAGTCAGGAGCACCGTCAGCAGACGGGGGCGAGGACGGGAAATCACAACGAAACTCCAGGTTGCGGGGGAAGTGGAGTGGGGCCGTACCAAAGGGGGAATTGCGCGCTCGGGGCTACGGGTGGTGACGACGAGAAGGTCGATCGGTTCGAGCTGCGCCACCGCGCACGGTCATCGCTGCTCTCTTCCGGCCGCACCTGATCGGGTCATCGCGAGAGAACGCGGACAGGAGGCGCCTACCCCCAGTGAATCCCAGCACTCAGCGTGCCGGATCAGCCACCCCTGTCCCTCTCCCGGCGGAGAGCCTAGCGAGTAGCACAAGATCCCCACAACGTCCGCTCATTGCATCCGAACGAGTGACCGCCACCTGGGCTAACCAGCGGGATCGACGCGTTCGAGATCGTTTTGAACGCGGTTTCTGTCGGCCGACCGGCCAAGAATCTGACGTGCGCGTGCACGGAGCGCGTGCAAGTGCACGCCTCGAGACTCCTGGTCGTTACGGTGGCGACCAAGAGTACCGAGATCATCACCCAGAGCGCATCGATGGATCCGAATGGTCGTTCGGAATGAGCCGGCCACGCTCCGGAAATTCGAACACCTGTCCGCATCCGCCGATACCGCAGCGGTCTGGAATACGCCGAATGATTCCCGAACTGTTAACACGCTTGAAACAATTCCACCCGGCTGCGCAATTTCGATCAGCTGACAGATTTAGTCAGGTCGTAAACCGTCGTGCCGCCCACCGTGAGCGGCGCGAAGTTCTGCTCGACCCAGGCCTGGATCTCCCCGGCGGTCCCGCGGCCGCCGCCGAAGCCGCCGCGACCACCGGCGACGTAGTAGTGGAGGTCGCCGTCGGCGACGTACTGCCGGAACTGCGTCAGCGTCGGCGCCGGGTCGCTGCCGCTGAAGCCGCCGATCGCGAGCACCGGCCGTCCGCTCGCCAGCGCCAGGCCCGCCGACTGCATCGCGCCGCTCTGCGCCGCGGCCCACTTCGTCGTCGTGCTCCTCAGCAGGTCGATCACCGCGGTGTCGGTCTCCCCCGCCCCGAAGCCGCGCGGGCCGCCGAAGCCGCGTCCACTCGCGACGGACGGCCCGGACGACGGCGTCCCGCCGGAGTGCGCGGTCGCGGCCGTCGCCAGCGTGAAGGACGTGGTCCCGAGCAGCGCACCGCACAGGCCGAGCACGGCCACGACCGGGCCGAGCCGCCGGAAGCGGTCGACGCCGAACAGCAGGCCCGCGACGGCGGCAGCCCCGGCGACGAGGAGCGCGTAGCGGACCCACGGCTGCCAGTCCGGCGTCCGCGCGAGGAGGAGGAACGCCCAGACCGCCGTCACCGCGAGCATGACGGCGAGCACCGCGCGAGCCGCGAAGTTCGCCCGGCCGCGCCAGAGCTCGCGCGCGGAAATCGCCAGGGTGGCGGCGATCCCGGGGGCCAGGGCGACCGTGTAGTAGGGGTGGATGATGCCGCTCATGTAGCTGAACACCAGCGCGGTGACCACCAGCCAGCCACCCCACAGCAGCAGCGCCGCCCGCGTGCGGTCGGTGCGCGGCGCGCGGCGGGTGAACCACAGGCCGGCGACCAGCCCGATGACCGCGGCCGGCAGCAGCCACGACGCCTCACCGCCGAACTCGCCGCCGAACAGCCGCGTCAGGCCGGCTTGGCCGCCGAAGCCGCCACCGAAACCTCCCCGGGCACCGGTGGGCAGCTCCAGCCCGGCGGGCGGCGTGCCCGCCCGCCCACCGCGCCCTTCGCCGAAGATCCGGCCGAGGCCGTTGTAGCCGAACGCCAGTTCCAGCACCGTGTTGTCGGTCGAGCCGCTGATGTAGGGCCGGTCCGCGACTGGCCAGAGCGCGACGGCCGCGATCCACCAGCCGGCCGAGACGACCACCGCGCCCGCCGCGGCGACCAGCTGGCCGAGCCGGCGGCCGGGCGACGTCGGCGCCGCGACGGCGTAGACCAGCACGAACGCGGGCAGCACGAGGAACGCCTGCAGCATCTTGTCGAGGAAACCGAAGCCGATCGCGACCCCGGCGAGCAGCAGCCACTTCGTGCTCGCGTGTTCCAGCGCCCGCACCACGCAGTAGGCGCCGGCGACGAGCAGCAGAACGAGGAAGGCGTCGGGGTTGTCGTAGCGAAACATGAGCGCGGCGACCGGCGTCAGCGCGAGGCCGGCCCCGGCCAGCAGCCCGGCACCGGGACCCGAGAGCCGCCGAACGGCGAGGTAGAGCAACCCGACGGACGCGACGCCGGCGAGCGCGTCCGGCACCAGCAGGCTCCAGCTGGAGAAACCGAAGAGCCGCCCCGACAGCCCCATGACCCACAGCGAGAAGGGCGGTTTGTCGACGGTGACGACGTTGCCCGGATCGAGCGAACCGAAGAACAGCGCCTTCCAGCTCCACGTGCCGGCCTGCACGGCCATCGCGTAGAAGTCGTTGGCCCAGCCGGTTTTCGCCAGGTCCCACAGGTAGAGCAGTGCGGTGCCGGCCAGCAGCGCGGCCACGGAAGGCTTGACCCACCGCGGTTTCCGGACGGCTTCGGGAGCGGGCTGGGCGTGTTCGGGCGCCGACAGCGTGGTCGTCATGGCGTTCACCGTGTCGGTGCCGGATGTGGTGAACTTGTGGCGAAGCTGTGCGTCAGCTGTGCATCCGCCCGACCGCTTGCGCTCAGGGGGCCAGTGCCTCCGGGAACGTGATCTCGAACTCCGTCCGCCCCGGCCGGCTCTGCACCCCGACGCGCCCGCCGTGCGCCGCCACCACCGCGGCCACGATCGCCAGCCCGAGCCCGGTGCTCCCGGCCGCCCGGGACCGTGAATTGTCGCCGCGGGCGAAGCGCTCGAAGATGTCCGGGAGGATTTCCGGGGGGATGCCCGGGCCGTCGTCGGCCACCCGGAGCCGGACGATTCCGTCCGCTGTGGACAGTGTGGTCGTCACCGTCGTGCCCGGTGGCGTGTGCGTGCGCGCGTTGGCCAGGACGTTGATCACCACCTGGTGCAGCTGGCCCGCGTCGCCGCGGACGCCGATCGGTTCGCCGGGGACGTCCATCAGCCACTTGTGGTCCGGGCCCGCGACGTGCGCGTCCGCGACCGCGTCGGCCACCAGGCGGCACAGGTCCACCCACTCGTGCACCACCGGGCGGCCGGAATCCAGCCGGGCGAGCAGCAGCAGGTCCTCCACCAGCGTCGTCATCCGGCGCGACTCGGACTCGACGCGGCTCATCGCGAACGCGACGTCCGGGGGCACCTGCTCGCCGCCGCGGCGGGTCAGCTCGGCGTACCCGCGGATCGCCGCCAGCGGGGTGCGCAGCTCGTGGCTCGCGTCCGCGACGAACTGGCGGACGCGGTTCTCGCTCGCGTGCCGCGCGGTCAGCGCGTTCGCGACGTGCTGCAGCATCCGGTTCAGCGCCGAGCCGACCTTGCCGACCTCGGTGTTCGGGTCGGTGTCGGCCTCCGGGACGCGCTCGGACAGCGCCACTTCGCCGCGGTCCAGCGGCAGTTCGGAGACGCGGGTCGCGGTCGCGGCCAGCCGGTCGAGCGGTTGCATCGTGCGGCGGATCGTCGCCGCGCCGACCGCGCCCGCCACCAGGATCCCGGCGAGCGCGACCCCGCCGAGGATGAACCCGAGCTGCCAGAGCGTCTCGTTGACGTCCCGCAGCGGCAGGCCGATGACCGTCTTGTCGCCGTTCGGCTCCACCGTCGAAACGACGCGGTACTCGCCGAGGCTGCCCCCGAGGTCGACGCTGTGCTGCTTCCCGTCGGACGGCACCGCGAGCAGGATCAGCACCTGCGCCTTCGGGAGATCGCGGAACGGCGCTTTGCGCTTCGACGGCGCGCCGACGGTGGAGTCCAGCACGCTGCCCCTGGCGAGCACGCCACGCTGGACCGCGGCGAGCGTGCCGTCGCCCTGGCCGAGCGCGCGCAGCGGGTCCGGTGGTGGCGCTTCACCGTAGGTCCACGGCGGCGGGCGTTCCCCGGCGTGCGCGGCGCGGTCGCTCGCCGCGGCCAGCCGCTTGTCCTGCTGGCCGACGAGGAACTCGCTCAGCGCGAACTCGGTGACCACGCCGACGACCAGGCACACCAGGGCGAGCAGCGCGGCGAGCTGGACGATCAGCCGCCGCCGCAGCGACCACGGCCGGCGGACGCGCGCCGGTTCAGCCTGCGGGCTTGAGGACATACCCGGCGCCCCGCATGGTGTGGATCATCGGCTCGCGGTCGGCGTCGATCTTCTTGCGCAGGTAGGAGATGTAGAGCTCGACGATGTTGGCCTGGCCGCCGAAGTCGTAGCTCCACACGCGGTCCAGGATCTGGGCCTTCGACAGCACCCGCTTCGGGTTGCGCATGAGGTAGCGCAGCAGCTCGAACTCGGTCGCGGTGAGCGGCACCAGGTCGCCGCCGCGGTGCACCTCGCGGCTGTCCTCGTCCAGGGTGAGGTCGCCGACGACGAGCGTCGACCCGCTCGCCCCGGTCACCCCGCCCGCCCGGCGCAGCAGCGCGCGCAGCCGCAGCGCGACCTCCTCGAGGCTGAACGGCTTGGTGACGTAGTCGTCGCCGCCCGCGGTGAGCCCGGCGATGCGGTCTTCGACCGCGTCCTTCGCCGTCAGGAACAGCACCGGCAGGTGGGCCGCCTCGGACCGCATCCGGCGCAGCACCTCGAGGCCGCTGAAGTCGGGGAGCATGACGTCGAGGACGACGGCGTCGGGGCGGAATTCGCGCGCGATCCGGACGGCCTCGGTGCCGTCGCCCGCGCTGCGCACCTCCCAGCCCTCCATCCGCAGGGCCATCGAGACGAGCTCGGCCAGCGTCGCCTCGTCGTCGACGACGAGGACCCGCACCGGGCTCCCGTCGGCGCGGCGGAGGTCGGCCTTGCCAGGGCCGGGTGACGTGGCGTTCATAGCGGTCATAGTGCCACCTTCCCGGTCTGGCGTCGGTGTTCGCTGTGCGGTCGCTGTGCGTTTGCTGTGAAGGTTCGCGCGTTCGGGGCGGCTTCGAAGAGGCACAGCGCCCGCTGACGCTCCGCACAGCTCAAACACAGCCGGGGCGGCGAACCTGAGCGGGACCAGTGTGGGCACCACCGGAGGGACACGATGACGACCGAGCCGATGCCGAACACCCAGCCCGAGGGCAGCAACTGGGGCGACCCGGCCCCGGCGGCGCCGAAGAAGGGCTGGTCCGGCAAGAAGACGGCGATCGCGGCTGGCATCGCCGTGGTGATCGCGGCGGGCGGCGGCGCGGCGATCTGGGCGGGCACCAGCAGCGCCGACAACACGGCACAGGGCCCCGGCGGCTTCGGCGGCCCGGGCGGCCCGGGTGGCGGCCAGTTCCGCGGCCAGGGCATGCCGGGAGGTGGTTTCGGCGGCGGAATGGCAGCGGTGCGCGACGCCCTGCACGGCGACTTCGTGGTGTCGAACGGCAGCGGCGGGTACACGACCGAGCGCCTGCAGACGGGCGACGTCACGGAGCTGACCGCCACCTCGGTGACGCTGACCAGCAAGGACGGCTACAAGCAGACGTACACGCTCGACTCGTCGACCCAGAAGACGGGCGACGTGAAGACGGGCGACACGAACGTGACGGTGGTGGCCAAGGTGGAGGGCCAGACGGCGACGGCGACCACCCTGGGCAAGGGCTTCGAGCCGGGCCAGCGCCAGCCGGGCCAGCGCCGCGGCGGCAGCTACCCGGCCCGCCCGACGAGCTGACCCCGGCGCCCCCCTCCGGCCAGGGAACGCCCCGGTGCCGCGGACCCCTCCACGCCGCATCGGGGCGTTTCCGTTCCTCGCGTTCGCCGGTTAGGGCACAGTTGCGGGTGTGCAGGACATCCGGGGGTCGCTGAGACGGCAGTCGCTGCTGGTGGCGCTCGTCTGCGTGGTCTGCGACGCCGCCCTCTTCACCCTTCGCGGCCCGCTCGGGGAGGCCGGGTGGCGGGCCTGGGCCGTGCTGCTCAGCGGCGTCGCCGTCAACGCCGCCCTCGCCGGCGCCGCGCGGTACTCCGGGTGGGTCGCCCTCGCCCACGCCGTGCTCTTCGTCGGTGCGCCGCTGCTGCTCTGCACCTGTCAGGGGTACGTCAGCGGCAACAACGCCGGGATCCTCATCGCGGGCTACCGGGCCGGGGCCTGGCTGCGGCCACGGCCCGCCGTGCTCGCGCTCGGCGCACTGCTCGCCGGGGTCACCGCCGGCTGCATCGCCGGCGGTGGGCGCACCGCCGGCGACTGGCGGCTCATCGCCATCAACGTCAGCGTCTCCGCGCTGCTGCCGTGGCTGGTCGGCCGGTACACGACCGCCCGGCGCGCCTACATCGCCGATCTCGAACGCGAAGCCGACGAACGCCGTCAGCACGAAGAAGAAGCCATCAAACGGGCCGTCCTCGAGGAACGCACCACCATCGCGCGCGACCTGCACGACGTCATCTCCCACCACGTCAGCGCCATCGGGGTGCACGCCGGCGCCGCCCGGCTCGGCCTCCCCGAGGGTGCCGAACCGGCGCGGAAGTCGCTCGGCGCCGTCGAGTCGGCGAGCCGCTCGGCGATGGCCGACCTGCGCCGGCTGCTCGACCTCCTGCACGCCGAGACCGACGTCGAACAGCCCGGCCTGGACAACCTCGACGAGCTGGTCGAAACCGTCCGCGCAGCCGGCCTGCCGACCCGGCTGACGCTGCGCGGGGAGCCCCGCGAACTGCCCGGCTCGCTCGACGTCGCGCTCTACCGGATCGCCCAGGAAGCCCTGACCAACGCCCTGCGCCACGGCCAGGGCCCGGTCGAGGTCGAGCTGAACCACGGCCGCACCGAGGTCGTGCTCACGGTGACCAACGGCCTGCGCGCGGACCGGACGGCCGAGGGCGAGCACGCCCACCGCGGCCTGGCGGGCATCCGCCAGCGCGTCACCCTGTTCGGCGGCCAAGTCTCCTACGGCGAGGCCGGCGGGCTCTGGCAGCTGCGCACGACCTTCCCGGTGGAGAGCACATGATCCGCGTCCTGCTGGCCGACGACCACGCGATGTTCCGCTCCGGGATGCGCGCGCTGCTCGACACCCAGCCCGACTTCACCTGCGTCGGCGAGGCGTCCGACGGCCGCGAAGCCGTCGCCGAGACCGCGCGCCTGCGCCCGGACGTCGCCGTCCTCGACGTCCGGATGCCCCGCCTCGACGGCCTCGCCGCGACCGAGGCGATCCTGGCCGCGCCGGGCAACGACACGCGCGTCCTCGTGCTCACGACCTACGACGCCGACGAGTACGTCTACCGCGCGCTGCGGGCCGGCGCGAGCGGGTTCCTGCTGAAGAGCCTGGCGCCGGAGGAGCTCGTCGCGGCGATGCGGGTGGCCGCGCGCGGCGACGCGCTGATCGACCCGTCGGTGACGCGGCGGCTGGTCGCGAAGTTCGCCACGGTCCTCGAACCGGCGGCCGCCGAGCCCCCGGAGCTGGCCCGGCTGACCTCCCGCGAACGCGAGGTGCTGCTGCTGCTCGCCGGGGCCTGCAGCAACGCCGAGATCGCGCGGAAGCTGCACGTCGGCGAGGAAACGGTCAAGACGCACGTGTCCCGGGTGCTGAGCAAGCTCGGGCTGCCGGATCGCGTGCACGCCGTCGTCTACGCCTACCGCCACAAGCTCGTCCCGGACGACCGGCCTGCTTAGACTGGGTGGATGAAGCGCTGGATCACCTTCGCGGTCGGAGTCGTGCTCGTGCTCGTCGGCGCCGTCTGGGTGCTGCAGGGCATCGGCGTCATCACCGGCAGCTTCATGACCGGCCAGAAGCTGTGGTTCCTCATCGGGCTCGCCGCGTTCCTGGTCGGCGTGGTCCTGATCGCCGCCAATTTCACGCGGCGCAAACCTACTTCGTGAAGATCTCGAAGATCGGGTAGCCCGGCGCGATCTCGCGCAGCTTCTCGTCCGAGGCCTTGGCGTCGACGCCGTCGAAGAACACGCCGACCTCGAACTTCCAGCGCTTGAGGTACGCGCGCAGGATGCCCGGCTTTTCGTCGTGGGCCAGCTCGCGGAAGGTGAACGTCTCGACGCGGCGCCCCACGCGCAGCGTGCCCTGGCCGGCCGCCCGCAGGTTGCGCACCCACTGCGTCTCGCCACGCGGGGCGACGAGGTAGCGGACGCCGTCGACGGTCAGCAGGTTGACCGGCACCGAGCGCGGTTCGCCGCTCTTGCGGCCGACGACGGTCAGCACCCGGCTGCCCCAGACGCTCACGCCCAGCTTGGTCAGCTTCGCGACGGCCTCGTTGAAGGCGTTGGTGGACTTCTTCGGCTTGATGTAGCGGGACTCGGTCATGGTGTCCTCCGAAGTTTCGGGAGAGCAGTGCTCTCGGTTAAGAGCAGTGAACACCAGAGCGCTGCACCCTGTCAAGAGCAGTGCTCTCTGTTTTGTGCAGGGCTCTCGTCGTGGCACACTGATCACCATGACCGCCACCCGCACCGCACGTGAACGTGCCCGCGCCGAACTGACCCAGGAGATCAAGGACGAGGCCCGCCGCCAGCTCGCCGAGGTCGGCGCGCACGGGCTTTCGCTGCGCGCGGTGGCCCGGGAGCTGGGCATGGTGTCGTCCGCGATCTACCGGTACTTCCCCAGCCGCGACCGGCTGCTGACCGACCTGATCGTCGACGCCTACAACGCGATCGGCGAAGCGGCCGAGAAGGCGGACCCGGGCACCGGCGACCTCCGCGAACGGTGGCTGGCGATCTGGCAGGGCACGCGCGACTGGGCCCGCGCCCACCCCCACGAGTACGCCCTGATCTACGGCTCCCCGATCCCCGGCTACGCGGCGCCGCAGGACACCGTCGTACCGGCGGCCCGCGTCGCACTCGCCCTGGTCAAGGTGCTCACGCACACCGAACTGCGCGCGGTCGACGGTGAGGTCCCGCCCGAGCTGCGCGCCCAGGCCGAGGCGCTCACGAAGGTTCTCGGGATCATCGCCGGGCCCGAAACCGTCGCCCGGCTGCTGATGGCGTGGACGCAGCTGTTCGGCGCGATCAGCTTCGACCTGTTCGGCCAGTACGTCGGCAGCGTCGACCCGGCCGACGCGTTCTTCGCCCACTCGGCGAAGCGGATGGCGGAGTTCGTCGGCCTCTAGGCTGGGGCGGGAGTCCAACGGCGGAAGGCGGCACGACGTGACGGGGTGGGCCGGGAAGGTCGGCAGGATCCGGGTGATCGGCACCGGGGTGATGGGCCGCGGGATCGTCCAGCTGGCCGCGACCGCGGGGGTGACTGTCGAGCTGGCCGACGTCCGGCGCGAGGCCGTCGCCGAGGCGATCGAGTACGTCGGCGGGATGGTGGACAAGCTCGCTGCCAAGGGCAAGCTGAGCGAGGACGCTCAAGCCGTCAAGGACCGGCTGGTCGCGGTGGCCGCGCCCGACGCACCCGCGGACGGTGTCGACCTCGTCGTCGAAGCCGTCCGGGAGGACCTCGCGACGAAACGCGCCCTGTTCGCGAGCCTCGAGCGGATCTGTCCACAGGAGACGGTGTTCGCGACGAACACGAGTTCGCTGTCGGTCACCGAGATCGCCGCCGAGCTGGCCGACCCCGGCCGGCTCGTCGGCCTGCACTTCTTCAACCCGGTGCCGCTGATGCGCCTGGTCGAGGTGGTTCCCGGCGCGCGCACGCACGGCTGGCTGCCGGGCGAGGCACTCGAACTGGTCAAGAACTGGGGCCACGAGCCGGTGCTCGCGAAGGACGCGCCCGGCTTCCTGGTCAACCACGCCGGCCGCGGCCTCAACACCGAGGCGCTGCAGATCCTCGCCGAGGCGCTGGCCGAGCCCGCCGACGTCGACCGCATCGCCCGTGACGTGCTCGGCCTGAAGCTCGGCCCGTTCGAGCTGCTCGACCTCACCGGCCTCGACGTCTCGCACGCCGTCCTCGAAAGCATCTGGAGCGGCTTCCACGGCGACCCGCGGCTGCGGCCGTCGTGGCTGACCCGGCCGCGCGTGGCCGCCGGCCTGTTCGGCCGGAAGAACGGCGAAGGTTTCTACGCCTACGCCGACGGCAAGCAGCGGGTCGCCGACGAGCCCGCCGCCCCGCCGAAGCCGGCGAGCCCGGTGTTCACCGCGGACGAGCACCTTGCCCGCGCGCTGTCGTCCGCGGGCGTGCAGGTGGTTTCGGACGCGTACCCGGACGCGGTCCTGCTCGTACCGCTCTACGGGGAATCCACAGTGGACGCCGCGACCCGCGCCGGGCTGCCGGCGGACCGCGTCGCCGGCGTCGATCCGCTGGGCGGTTACGAACGCCGGCTGACGATGTCGGTGCACCCCGGGCTCGACCCGGCCGCCGGCCGCGCCGCGTGGGGCGCGCTGGCCGCGACCGGCCACCCCGTGACGGTCGTCCGCGACGGCCCCGCCCCGATCGCGCAGCGCCTGCTGGCGTCGATCGTCAACACGGCGTGCTTCATCGCGGGCCAGCACCTGGCCACACCGGCGGACATCGACACGGCGGTCCGCCTCGGTCTCGGCTACCCCCGCGGCCCGCTGGCCTGGGGCGACCTCGTCGGCGGCGACGTGGTGCTGCGCATCCTGCGCGGGCTCTCCACGGCCACCGGCGACCCCCGCTACCGGCCGAGCCCGTGGCTGGTCGAGCGCGTCGCCCTCGGCCTGCCGCTGACAGCGGCCGGGACGACCCCGGCCGGCCTGCGGACGTCCTGATAGGACTTACCGGACGACCTGGACTTCATCGCCCTTCTCGAGGGTGTTGAAGAACTTCAGCGACGCCGCGCTCGAGAGGTGCACGCAGCCGGCCGAGTACCTGCTGAGGCTGCCCTCGTGGAACGCGATGCCGCCGGGGGCGAAGAACACCGAGTTCGGCATCGGTGCACCGTTGAACTCGTTGCTGCGGTGCAGCTTTTCCTTGTACTCCACCTGCCACTTGCCCACCGGGGTCGGGCCATCCTGCTTGCCGGGCAACATCTTCACCGGGCCGTACACGATCTTGCCTTCGTCGAGCAGCCAAGCCTGCTTGCCCGAAAGGGACACACACGCCTTCGCCGTGATCGTGCACGGAACCCCGGCCGCCATCACCGGCTTCGCCTTGGCCGGAGCCGAAGTCGGAGTCGTCGCCGGAGCCGCCGCGGGCGCCTGCGTGGCCGAAGGAGTGGACGAGGGCGTGTCCGCCGCCAGCCGGACGTCCGCCGTCCCACTCGCCGAACACGCGGTCAGCACCGCCCCGACGGCCAAAGTGGACAGAGCAGCCAGAACGCGCCGCACGCGCATGTGTTCCCCCAGAAGTCGTGATTCCTGCTTTCTGCCACCCAAGACGTGCGGTGGTGGCCCGAGGTTGAGCGGATGGGAAAAATCTTCGTGGCGGATCACCAGCGGTGGTCCCGGGCCCCGGTGGCGGAGGTGTAGGTGAGGTAGCCGCCCTCGAAGTCGCTGCGATAGGCCCCGTTCGTCACGTACTCGTCCGACTTCGGGTAGTGGAGGTAGGAGTACTCCCAGCCGAGCGCGGCCCAGCGCTTCCGGATCTCGCCCTTCACCATGTGGGCGCCGGTGGTCCACGTGTAGTAGATCGAGCCGCCGCCGGTGAAGTGGTTGTAGCGGCCGCGGCCGTCCGGTGTGCCGAGTTCGTCGGTCGCCGGGTAGCCGAGACCGCGCTCGTAGTCGAGCGCCGCCCACTTCTTCCGGATCTCCCCGTAAATGGCGTGCGCGCCCGTCGCGGTGGTGTAGTAGATCGACCCGATCCAGCCACCCTTGACGAAATGGTTGTAGCGGCCGACCCCGTCCGGCGTCCCCAGCTCGTCCGTGGTCGGGTAGCCCAAGCCACGCTCGTAATCCAGCTCCGCCCACTTCTTGCGGATCTCCCCGGAGATCGCGTGCGCGCCCGTCGCCGTCGTGTAGTAGATCGACCCGACCCAGCCATCCTTGACGAAATGGTTGTAGCGAGCGACGCCGTCCGGCGTCCCCAGCTCGTCCGTGGTCGGGTAGCCCAAGCCACGCTCGTAATCCAGCTCCGCCCACTTCTTCCGGATCTCCCCGAAGATCAGGTGCGCACCCGTCGCGGCGGTGGAGTAGATCGATCCCACGGTGCCGTTGGTGAGGAAATGGTTGTACTGGGCCATTCCGTCCGGGGTCGTCGACGTGTCGGACGACGGCGGCCCGAGCACGGCGTGGCCGCCCCAGGCGAGGTACTTGTCCAGCACCGGGCCGGTGACGTACCGGGTGCCGGTCTCGGCGCTCCAGTACAGCCGGCCGTTCTCGTGGACCCGGTAGTGGACCGGGCCGTCGGTGATCTCGGCCGCCACCGGTGCGCCGAGCACCGCCCGCACCGCCGCGTCGGCGTTGTAGCGCTGCTCGATCGGGGTTGTGTAGTTCGCCGTCAGCGTCAGGTCGCCGGTGCCGACGGTGACGATCCAGGTCGGCTCCGCCGGACCGCCCTGCCAGCCGGAGAACCGGGAGGCGCCGTCGATGGCCAGCGGCGCGGCCTCGACGTCGAAGGAAGCGCCTTCGGTCACCATGGCCGAGCTGACGCCACCCTCCACCGGGATGCTCAGCGAAGCGGGTTGCGTACCGCGCAGGGTGATCCGGTGCTGCCGCGGCATCGCCGTGTACGTCCGGGAAGTGGAGACGCCCGCGCTGTCGGTCACCGTCGCGGTGAACTCCATCCGGGAGTCCGGGTGCGCGGTGAACGGCTGCGCGAAGCCCGCCCCGGTCCCGCCGATGCCCGGGTGCGCATGACACGTCGCTTCGCTCGGGCAGTGCCGCACCGCCGTGGTCCACGTGATCGGCAGGGCGCCGTCCTCGGCGTCGGTCGCGGTGGCGCTCACGGCGACCTGCTGGTTCACGGCGAACGTCGTGGTCCGGGGCGAGGTCAGCGTGAGCACCGGGGTGTGGTTGCCCGGCGCGACCGCGATGGCGACCTCGCCGGTGAGCCCGAGCGGGTCCCGGACCCGCAGCTTCGCGGTGAACGACGCGGTGCCCGCCGCGTAGGCGTGCGACACCTTCGGACCGGCGTCGGCCGCGGTCGTTCCGTCGCCGAAGTCCCAGTCGTAGCCGAGCGCGTCGCTGTCGTAGTCCACCGATGCCGAGCCGTCGAACGACACCGTGCGCGTGTCCGGGTTCGTCGACGTCGTCGCTTTGGCCACCGGCGCGGTGTTGCCGGCGGAGTAGCTGAGGCGGCGCAGATCACCGGAGAGGATGTCCGCGTAGACGATGTCGCCGTTCGGCGCCGCCGCGAACTTCACCGGGCCGCCGGCATCGGTGAAGACCGGCGGGTTCTCCGGGGCCTGCGTGAGCCGGCCCCGGTCGTCGTAGCGCAGCGACCAGATCTTGTTCGCCACGTAGTCGCCGAAGAAGTAGGAGCCGCGGTAGGCCGCCGGGTAGCTGGATCCGTTGTAGACAATGCCGCCCGTGACGCTGTTGGCCGTCATGACCCCGGCGCCGTGCGGCAGCTCGAACAGGGGCGGCTGGTTCGGCACGCCGGCGCAGCCCGCGAGGGCGCTGTAACCCGGCGTCTGGTGGTTGCCCTCCCAGCACGGCCAGCCCTGGTTGGCGCCGCGCTGGACGACGTCGACCTCTTCCCAGCTGTTCCAGCCGACGTCGCCGGCCACCGGCAGGCCGAGGCTCGGGTCGATGCCGAAGCGGAACGGGTTGCGGAACCCGCGCGCGAACACCTTGCTCGCGGTCGAGCCCGGGTTCGCCGCGTCGTAGTACGGGTTCCCCGGCACGCCCTGGCCGCCGGCGGTCAGGTGCAGGATCTTGCCGTAGGGCTGGTCGAGGTCCTGGGCCCGCAGCGCGCCCGGGTCCACCATCCGGTAGTCGCTGTCGTCGCCGACCGACAGCCACAGCGTCCCGTCCGCGGCCGCGACGACCGTGTCGATGCCGTGGACGTTGTAGGCGCCCGGCGCGTCGAAGAGTGGCTGCTCACCGGTCAGGCCGGCCGGCGCGCCCGCCGCGTCGGCGGTCACGGTGAACCGCGACAGCCGCATGGCGAAACCGGCGGCGGTGTCGATCGACCGCGTGAGGTAGATGGCCCGCGACGTCGGGTAGTCCGGCGCCACGGCCAGCCCGACGAGACCGAGGTCCCCCTCGGCGTGGACCGGCAGCGCCGCGATCGTCCGGCCGGCGCCGGTGACCGGCAGCCAGCGGACAACTCCGTCCTTGCCGGTGGCGAGGACGGAGTTGTCCGGCAGGTACCCGAAGTCCGTGAGCCGGTATGCCCCCAGCCCGGAGTCGGTGTCCTGGAGCACGAACCCCGGCGGAAGCGTCGCCGCCGTCGCCACTCCCGTGGACACGGCGGGCAGCAACGCCCCGGTCAGGGCCGCCACCAAGAGCAGGCGAAGCTTCCGCACGGCCATGTGGCCCCCTTCCCAATTGATCTTTTTGTCGCAAGATCAAGGGGGCCAGTTGCAGCAATCCGGATTACTTCACCCGAATGTGACCTACGCCACGTGACGGAACGTAGCGATTTACGGGACGACCTGCACGACGTCGCCGATGTTCAGCGTGTTGAAGAACTTCAGGGACGCGCCCGCCGACAGGTGGATGCAGCCGTGGGAGTACACCGAGAGGCTGCCCGTGTGGAAGGCGTCACCGGGGTAGAAGAAGACCGAGTTCGGCATCTCCGCGTTGTCGAATTCCTTCGACAGGTGCATCTTCTCCTTCGACAGCACGTGGAACGCGCCGGTCGGGGTCTCGTTGCCCTTGCGGCCCGGCAGCATCGGCACCGGGCCGTAGACGACCTTGCCGCCCTCCAGCAGCCACGCCTTGTGCGCCGAGAGGTCGACGCAGGCGGCGGTGCCCGAAGCCGCGGCCGCCGCCGCGCACGGGACGCCGGGGTCCGGCGCGGGCTTGGGCGTCGGCTTCGTGGTCGGCGTCGGCTTGGGCTTCGGCTTGGCCGAGGTGCTCGTCGGCGTCGGCTTCGTGGACGACGGGGTGGGCGTCGGCGTCTCCGGCGGCACCGTGAAGGTGGCGGTCGGCGTGGGGGTGGCGCTCGAGGTCGTCGGCGTCCCGCCGCCGGTCCCCGCCGCGGCGACGGCCCCGCCGCCCGCGTTCGCGCCACCGGCCGAGCCCCCTCCGGAGCACGCGGCCAGCACGAACGCGGTGGCCAGCGCGGCCGCTCCCGCCAGAAGCCTTTTCACGATCCGTTACCCCCAGCTGTTTCGATCATCGCGTTTGGACATCGGTAAAGACGGCGTTCACCCGGTCGAGGTTCGTCGGGAAAGGTCACGATTTGGGTAGCCGGGCTCAACCCGGGGGTTGACACCGGGATCCACCCGGGACAGATCCGCGGGCCGACGCCGCCGGGACGCCGGTCGCCGAAGCTGGGAGCGACCTTCGAACCCAGGGGAGCCCCGACATGCCCAGCGCCGCGAACGTCCTGCTCTACGCCGCCATCGCCGGCCTCGTCCTGTACAAGGTCGTCTATCAGCAGGTCCGCGGCACGTTGCTCAACCGCAGGACGCTGGTGACCATGCCCCTGCTGGTCACGGTGGTCGGCGGGTACCTGGCGCTGAAAGCGCTGCCCGGCGCGTCCGCGGCCGAGCTGGGCCTGCTCGCCGCCGACCTGCTGGTGCTCGCCGGGCTCGGCGTGCTGCGCAGCACCAGCACCACCCTCACCGAACGCGACGGCACGACGTTCCAGAAGGGTTCGGCCGGCACGGTCGGGCTGTGGGTGCTGACGGTCGCGGTCCGGATCGGCGTGATCGCGCTGGGTACCGCGCTCGGCGTCACGGGTCCGCTGACCTCGGCGTCGATCGCGTTCAGCCTCGGCGTGAGCATCGCGGTGCAGAACGCCACGACCTACCGGCGCATCCAGCGCCGCGGCCTGCCGCTCACCGACCGGCGCCCGGCGGTCAGCCGCTGATGCGGCCCAGCACCCGGGCGTACATCCGGCCCGGGCTGGGCACCGACGGCGGCAGCAGGAACCCCGGCAGCGGCGGCAGCTCGCCGACGAACGCCCCGAGCCGCTCGTACAGCACGGCGGCGCCGGCCGGCCGGGCTTCCGGATCCTTCGCCAGCATCTCGGCCAGCAGCCTGTTCAACGGTTTCGGCAGGCCCGGCACCGGCGGCGGCAGCTCCTTGACCTGCCGCTCGAACACCGCGTACGCGGTGGGCCCGTCGAAGAGCCGCCGTCCGGTGAGCATCTCGTGCAGCACGCAGCCCAGCGCGTAGAGGTCGCTGCGCGGTTCGGCGCCGCCCCGCTGGATCTGTTCGGGAGCCATGTACGACGGCGTCCCCAGCAGCTGCCCGGCCCGGGTGAACTGCGCCGCGTCGGCTTCGCGGAGCACGGCCAGCCCGAAGTCCATCACCTTCACGCCGCCGTCGGGCCCGAGCATCAGGTTGGACGGCTTGAGGTCGCGGTGGCAGACCGCGAGTGCGTGCGCGGCGGTCAGCACCGCGCACGCCTGCGCCGCGATCGCCGCGGCCCACGGCACCGGCAGCGGGCCGTGCTCGGCGAGCAGGTCGGCCACCGTGACGCCGTCGACGAACTGCATGACCTGGAACAACCGGTCGTCGTGGGTGCCGTAGTCGTACAGCGTCGGGACACCGGGGTGATCGAGCGTCGCCAGGATGCGGGCCTCGCGGGCGAAGCGGGCTTCCAGCTCTTCGTCGCGGCCCGGCAGCCTGAGCAGCTTGATCGCCACTCGGCGGCCCAGCCGGCGGTCGTACCCGCCGTGCACCGCGCCCATCCCGCCGCGGCCGAGCGGCAGCTCGTCGAGCTCGTAGCGGTCGGCGATCAGCATCCGTTCCCCTATTGGCCCGGCCTGAGCCGTCCTCCGACAAGTCCAGCGAAGCCTAGCCGGACCAGCTCGCGGCCGGTTTCGGCCGTCTCGCGCAGAACCGCGTCGAACTCCGCCAGCCGCCGGAAGACCTCGCCGTACTCGCGCTGGACGGCGAGCGGGACCCGCGGGATCCGCACGCGCCTGCCGTCGATCCGGGTCGACGCCGACGCGGCGGGCAGGTCGGCCGCGCGCAGGCAGCCGGCGAGGAAGTCCGCGTCCAGCCGGTCGGAGTCGACGCGGTACACGGTGAGCCCGGCGCCCACCGGCTCCGGCGGTCCACTGTGGACGTACGCGATGCCGGTCACCGACGCGACGACGTCACCCGCCTCGGCCAGCGGGTGTTCGGCATCCGCGCGCACCGGCGCGTACCGGACGTCGACGACGCCGGCCTTGACCAGCTCGCCGATGGTCGTGAACGCCGGCTCGGCGTCCGCCGCCTCCAGGGGTGGCAACTGGGGCACCAGCCCGGCGAACCGGGCGCGCACGGCCTGGAAGGCCTGGCCCGGATCCTCGTCCCTGGTGCGGCGGCGGGCCGGCGTCAGGTCGACGTCGTCGTCGAGCAGGTCGATGATCCGGACGCCGGATTCCGGGTGCGCGCCGAATTCCCGCCAGCTTTCTTCCACTGTGGACAGATCGTCGCCCGCTTCGCCGAGCAGCACGGTGGACGGCGCCCGCTCACCGGGGGCCGGCCGCCGCAGCAGCCAGAGGTCGGGGCCCGTCGGCGTCAGCGTGACGACGGCACGGACCGCGCCCGCCCGCAGCAGGTTGCCGCGGATGCGCTTGCCACTGCGCCGCCCGGCCGCCGCGCCCGGCATCAGGATCACCACGGTGCCACCGGGTTCGACGTGCGCGAGGCAGTGCTGCACCCACGCGAGCTCGGGTTCGCCGCGCGGGGGCAGGCCGTATTCCCAGCGCGCGTCACCGACCAGTTCGTCGTGCCCCCAAGCCCGTTCGTTGAACGGCGGGTCGCACAGCACCGCTTCGGCGGTGCGGCCGGCGAAGGCGTCTTCGCGCAGCGCGTCGACCGCGTGAACCTCGGCCTCGATGCCGCGCAACCGCAACCGCACCGCCGCGATCGACGCCGTCATCGGGTCGCTGTCCTGTCCCAGCACGGTTTTCGCGCCGCTCGCCAGCGCGAGCGCGCCGAAGCCGCACGCGGGGTCGAGGATCGTCGACACCGGGCCGGCGAGCCGGGCCATCAGCTCGGCGATCGGTTCCGGAGTGGCCGACAACCGCCGTGAATGCGCCTCGAAGTACCGGCGGCACAACAGTTCGAAGGCTTCCACCGGCCCTGCCTGGTGCGTCAGCTCGCTGAGCAGGGTGAGCAGCTCCGGATCGTCGAGCTCGCTGTCGAAGGTGTCGAAGATGCCGGCCTGGAAGGCGAAGAAGCCGCCCGCGCGGCTGACGCGCTCGGCCAGGTCGAGGTCGTCGCCGAGGGCACGCAGCCGCTGCCACGCGCGTTCGCCGGCGCTCAGCTCGAACTTCTTGCCGCGGGCGCGGAACCAGCCGGCCACGGCGGAGAGGCCGAACAACGGGCTCGACGCCGTGCCGCCGACCGGCGGCGGGAAGTCCGGGTAGCGGCGGCGCCAGTTGCTGACCGCGGCCCGCCCGACCCCGGCGAGCCGCGCGATGTCGGCCGCGCTGACCGTGGCATCGTCGTCCATGGCGAGGACTCTATCGGAGGATGCTCCATTCAGCCGAGACGCTTGTGAACTCAGTCAACCAATGCTTTCATGGGAGGCATGACACACGATCGGTACGTCCTGCGGTACGCCGCGGGGTCGGACGTCGGCAAGCGTCGCCGGGTCAACGAGGACGCGATGTACGCGAGTTCCCGCCTGCTCGCCGTCGCCGACGGCATCGGCGGCCAGCCGCACGGCGAGGTCGCCAGCGCGACGGCGGTCGACGTGCTGCGCGAGCTCGAAGTCGACCTGCGACGGCTCGATCTGACGAACGTGGACATGGCCGCGACGCTGGCCGGGGTGGTCAAGTCGATCGACGCGCGGCTGCACGAAGTGGTCTCGCAGGAGCCGACGACCGAAGGCATGGGCACCACGCTGACGGCCCTGCTGTTCGACGGTGTCGAGTTCGCGGCGGCCCACATCGGCGACTCCCGCGGCTACCTCCTGCGCGACGGCGGCCTGCGCCGGCTGACCCGCGACCACACGCTCGTGCAGGCGCTGGTCGAAGACGGCCGCGTCGCCGCGGAGGACGCCGAGTCGCACCCCCGGCGTTCCCTGCTGATGAAGGCGTTGCAGACGGCGGGCTCCGGCGACCCCGACATCTGGACGTTCAAGGCGAAGCCGGGCGACCGCTACCTGCTCTGTTCGGACGGCCTGAGCGGCCCGGTCTCCGAAGCGACCCTCCGCGACGTCCTGGCGGCCGGCGCGGAGCCGGCCGAAGTGATCCCGGAACTGATCCGCCTGGCCAACGAGGGCGGCGGCCCGGACAACATCACGTGCGTGGTCGCCGACGTCACGCCCTGACCCACCTTCAGAGGTGACCGAGGCCATCCGGTATCGTCTTCTGCGGAGGATTGGCCGAGCGGCCTAAGGCGCACGCTTGGAAAGCGTGTTGGGTTCACGCCCTCGCAGGTTCGAATCCTGTATCCTCCGCCGCAGTAACCAGGCGAACGCCGGGCAGCCTTCACGGGCCGCCCGGCGTTTTGTCGTCTTGCTCCCCTTCCTCCGCTGGGCCCGCTACCGCTCGCGCGACCCACCGTCCGTATGACCCGGACACGATTGCACGGTGCTTTTGGCCCACCCGAACGTGAAATGCCTTCGGTGCTGCGGAATTCTGCGCCTGTACGAGGAGTTACGAACAGGGCTGACCGCAAGCCGTTACTCCGGTCGCGCTAGTCTCACCAGCACCTCGCCCGCCCCTGTCGAGAAAGGCCAGCAGTGGCACGAAAACCGCTCTGACCTGGGGTAGTGCTGGCCAGCGACTTCAGTCTGCGGCACTGGTGGCGGGACGACCCCCGCACAGACCGTGATCGGCCCGGCCCCGGACGTTCCCACGTCCGGGGCCTTGCTGATTCCGGGCCCGCGATCACTCGGCAAAGTCTGATGATCACGCTGAGTCGCTGGATCTGTTTCAATGGAATCCGTCCCCGTACGACCACCAGAATTCGAGGAGTAGAGGCCCGATGGCCGGAGTCGAAGAGATCCGCGCTGGCATCGCGCTCGCCAACGAGAAGGCGTCCGCGAGCATCGCCGCCCTGCAGCAGGCAGCGCAGTCTCTCGAAGAAGCCCAGCAGTCGCTCGCACAGGCGACGCAAGGGAGCAGCCAGCACGAAGTGAGCCAGGCGCACGGACTCCTGGCGGAGGCCCTGCAAGGCATCAACGGCTTGCAGAGCACCGTCCAAGCAAGCATTTCCTCCGCCGACTCCTACTCGGCGCGTCTCTAGCCGGATGACGCTCGCCGAACTCCACCAGCTGCTCACCGCTGCCGTGACCGGGCTCGCCGACGCGCGCGCCCACTCCGAACGGGCCACAAGCCTGCTCGGGGAAGCCCGGCAAGCTCTCGTGGATGCCCAGGCCAAGGTCGATCCCTGGCTTCCTTCTCAGTACGCACAGGCCGGCGAGGGGCTGGACCAGCTCCTCGTCCGCCTGCACGCCGCCGAGGATCTGGTGAGCGGATACCGGTCGCGCCTGTAATCCTTGTAGGGGACACCTTTTCTTGGGGACGCCGATGGCCAACAAGTCAGCCGAGCAACGCAACCGCGTCGAAACCGCACTCGACCGGGTCCGCCATCAGATCGGACTGGTGCTGGGCGCGGCGGCTGGTGCGCGCCAAGCCGCGGAAGCCGACCTGTCCAAGCTCCGGCTGGAGCAGGACATCGTCAAGGTCGGGATGAACCACGCCAGTGCCGAGCAGCAGAACGAGTGGTCCCGCCACCCCGCCGCGCACGAGGTGTTCAGCGCGCTCGGCAGCGTGCGAAGCGCTTTCTACACCGACTGGAGCCAAGGTCCCGCCACGCTGCGGGAACTGGTCGCGCAGAACGCACCCGGCGCGGCCGGGCTGCCGCCGGGCGACTGGCTCGGCACGGTCGGGCACAACCCCGGCCTGACCTCGCCCGGGCTGTGGCGCGTCGGCTTGGCGACCGCCGCCGGTGGCGACGCGACCCGCACGTTCGACGTCGCCGTCCCGTTGCTCGACGAGTCGCACCTGGCGATCACGTCGGCGCCGAAGACCCGGCCCGTGATCGACGGCATCGTGCAGAACCTGCTGGTCCGCGTGCTCTCGACGTTCGAGCCGGGCGCGGTGCGCGTGCACCTGTGGGACATCGGGCAGCTGACCGCGATCCTGCCGGACCTCTACCCGCTCAGCCACACCAGCGCGCTCTCGCTGTACGACCCGGGCCGGCTGGAGGACCTGCTCGACGAGCTGGCCGGGCACATCCGCCGCATCCACGCCAGCTGCATGTCCGCCGGGTTCACGTCGCTGCGGGAAATGCGGAAGAAGAACGAGCAGCGGGGCGAGCCCTACCGCATCGTCGTGCTCTACGGCAACGGCGAGACGCTCGAGCCCGAACGCGCCCGCGACCTCAAGCGCGTCGCGAGCGGCGCACTGGCTGCCGGCATCTGCCTGATCATGATCGACGTGCCGACCGCGGTGAGCGCGCCGGTCGAGACGCTGAGCCTGCTCGACGACCGGCACGCGATCAGCAGCATGTCCGGCACCGACCTGGTCGTCGACCTCGATCCCGCGATGCCGTCCGCGCAGGTCATCCGGGCCATCGACACGATCGCCAAGGCGCTGATCGCCAAGCAGGGCGGCCCGCGGTCGTTCGACGACCTCCTGCCGACGGAGCTGGGCCAGGAGAACTCGGCGCGGGAACTGCGAGCACCGGTCGGGTTCTTCGAAGGCGAGCCGGTCGAGGTCGTGATCGGCGACGCGAGCCCGCACGCCCTGATCGGCGGCCCGTCCGGTTCGGGCAAGACGAACTTCCTGTACGCGCTGCTCGGCAGCCTCGCCGCGCGCTACACCCCGGAAGAGCTGGCGCTGTACCTGCTGGACTTCAAGGAAGGCGTCTCGTTCGCCGGCCTGGCGCCGGGCCGCAAGGACGCGAGCTGGCTGCCGCACGCGCGGCTCGTCGGCGTCAACGTCAACACCGACCGCGAGTTCGGCCTGGCGCTGCTGCGGTTCCTGGCCGACGAGCTGCGGCGCCGGTCCGCGGCCGCGAAGGAACACGAGGTCACGAACCTCGCCGACCTCCGCGAAGCCGATCCGGGCGGGCACTGGCCGCGGATCGTCGCGGTGATCGACGAGTTCCAGTACCTGTTCGCGGGCCGCGACCAGGTGACCGCGACGGCGACGCAGCTGCTGGAGGACATCGCGCGGCGTGGCCGGTCACAGGGCATCCACCTGGTGCTGGCCAGCCAGGACGTCGCCGGCATCGAAGCGTTCTGGGGCAAGCCCGCGGTGTTCGAGCAGTGCACGCTGCGGATCGCGATGCCGAAGGCGCGGCGCGTGCTGGCCGAGACGAACAACGCGGCGGTGTCGGCGCCGAAGTGGCACGCGGTGATCAACCACGACTCCGGTGTCGCGCACGGCAACCAGCTGGCCCACATCCCGGACGCGAGCAGCAAGAACGTGTTCGTCCGGCTGCAGCACCGGCTGTGGGAGGAGTACGCCGGCCGCTTCCCGCGACCGCGGCTGTTCGACGGCGCGCACCAGCCGGTCCTGGAGCAGTTCCCGGCGTACCTGGACCTCAAGCCGAACTCGAAGCCGCGGGCGCTGCTCGGCCAGTCGATCGACGTCACCGAGACGGCGTGCGGCGTCGACCTGCCGCGCGCGCCGGGCCGCAACGTCGCGGTGCTCGGCTCGGCGACCGCCGAAGCACTGTCCATCATGGACTCGTCGGCGCGGTCGCTGTCCCGGCAGTACGAACCGGGCGAAGTCGAGTTCATCTTGAGCTGCCCGATCGAGGCGTGCGCCCCGGCCGCGCTGGAGCTGGCCGAGCGGCTGCGCGAGGACGACCACGCGGCGTCGCTGGTGGACGACCTGACCGGCGTCCTGGAGTCGATGACCGGCTCGATGTCCGGCGGCGCGAAGGTGCTGCTGCTGTACGGCGTCGACGCGGCTCTGCCCGCGTTGGAGGCGAAGGCGATCGGCCAGCTGAAGAGCGGTCTCGACCACCTGCGGGTGCTGCTCAAGCAGGGGCCGGGCCACGGCATCCACACGATCGGCTGGTGGCGCAGCATCGCCCGGCTCAAGGACACGCTGGGCTTCGGCGGCACCGACGACATCGGCACGTGGGCGGCGCTCGACGTCCAGGGCAACGAGCTGTCACCGTTCGCGGCGGGCCAGGTCGTGCACTGGTCGCCGCGGCCGGGCCGCGCGTTGTTCTTCGACCGCACCACCCACGGCGCACCCGAAGTGATCATCCCGTTCCAGCGTCCGGAGAACGACCGATGACCGACGACGCCACCGCGGCCATGCGGTACAAGGAAATCATCGCCCTCTCCCGGGGATCGGCGGAGAACCTGCGCGAGTGGGAGCTGGCGCGGGCGAAGGCGCTGGACGCGGAGATCGAGGCGGCTTCGGCCGCGATCGAAGTGGCGGCCGAGCGCGAGGCGAGGGCGGCCGAGCGCGCGACGCGCTGGTGGAAGATGGCGCTGCACAACATCCAGGGCCTGCCGTGGCTCGACCCGGGCGACAACCCGCGCCCGGTCCCCACGGCACGCGCGGCCTACCTGGAGCGGTACCTCGAGGAGGTCAAGCCGAGCTACCAGGAGCTGGTCCAGGCGGTGCTGGCCCTGGGGTGGCGGGCCAAGCGGGCGGCCGCGAAGCGGGCGGAGCAGCCACCGCCGGCCTAGACGTCGAACACGGTGTCGTAGGGATCGTCGTCGTCCGCCGGAGCCGCCCTTCGCGGCGGCGGCGACGGCACTGCCTGCGGCGGTGGAGCTGTCTGCCGGGGCGGCTGAGCGCCCGGCTTGGCCCCGGCGGCCACGGCTTCCCGGACGGCGGCGGTGATGGTCCGGCTGAGCGTGACCGCGTCGAAGCGCATGGCCTCGGGCGCGAGCCGCACCTCGCTGACGACCCCGTCGGGCGCGGCGAGCACGGTGACGCTCCGATCCGGCGAGACGACGGTCGTGTGCCCGCTGCCGGCGATGCCGGCCAGGAGGCGCTGGTTTTCGGCCTTGCGGTCCTCGATCTGCTTGAGCTGCCAGCGCATTTCCTCGATCAGCCGCGCGTTGCTCATGGTCTCCCCTGCCACGGTCCCGGGTACCCGGGCGGCACCTGGTGCGGTATGCGGACGAACTCGTAGTACCTGCTGAAGGGGTGCTCGATCAGGCCGTAGCCCCGGCTGTGCGCGAACCAGCGGAGCTCTGCTTCGGCCAAGCCGAGTTCCACTGTCCGGATGCAGACCCGGTCCCGGCCGTCGAGCTGTGCGGCCAGGCGGGTCAGCTGCCGTTCACGCGGTTCCCGGCCCCGCGCGATCCGGATGATCCTCACCGTCGTGGAAACTGCGAGCAGACCACCGAGCACCACCAAAAACATCAGGATGATCAGCGGTAAGAAAGCGTTGTCGCTGCGTGCGGCCAGGTCCGTCATCGCGCTGCCTCGCCGCTGCGGAGGCTCCAGGCCACCTTCGCCGTCGCTTCGGCGACCGCCGGCCAGGCGTCTTCGGACTCCGCGATGACCGAGAGGATCACCACGGACCGGCCGCCCGGCAGGGGGATCTGGTACTCGGCCTTGATCTGCGTCCGGACGTCCCGTTCGGGCAGGTGGAACTCGCCGCCGCTGATCGCCACGATGGCCGGGCCGATCGGGAGGCGCACGGGCTGCACCACCGCACGTTTGTGACGGCCGCGGTACTCCTCGGCCATCGCGGCGACGAGGGCGTCCCGGCTGCCGGGCGCGGTTTCCGGCCAGAGCGCCACGCCGAGCGTCAGGGTGGCCACGTCACCCTTCCGCGGGCCGACGGCGAACTTGCCGAACACGCGGATGCCGTTGGCCTGCATGGTCGGGACCAGCGCCATCAGGTAGCTGCCGAACTGTTCGACGCTGGTCGCGGGCGCCACGTTTTCGGCGACCATCCAGGCGTGGCCGCGGTTCATCTTGTCGTCAGTGCCCACGGGCATACCCGAGAACCCGGGCGGGAGGTCGATTTCCAGAGGCATCAGTTCCACACCTCGTCTTCCGCCCGCTGACGTCGGCGCTCCGGCGCGTTGTCGGCTTGTTCTCCGGCATCGGCCGCGTTTTCCGCCGCGACGATCACCAACGGCGCAGGCCCGGCGACGAGCGCTGAGCTGGTGACCGCCAACTGGCCCACGTCCTTCGGGACCCAGTAGTTGAGCAAGTCGCCGATCGGCCCCTCGAAATCCACGCCGATCATCCGGGCGCCGACGTCGGCCTGGAGCTGGGCGCCGACGGCCCCGTAGCCGAGGGCCTTCGCCACCGCCGCGCCTCCCAGCGGCAAGAAGCCGCCGATGAACGAAGTTCCCGCCCCGATTCCGTCGAAGATCAAAGTTTCGCCGGCGACATCGGCGCCGGCCAGCTTGGCCGTGCCGTGGCCGGCCAGCGCCGCCACCCCGAAGGTGGTCGCCACAACTCCGGCGACTTCCTTGAACGGATCGGGGAGGAACTCGCCGGCCAGCCCCAGGGCATTGCCGATGTCGCCCATCACGTCCGAGGCCTTGGCCAGCAGTTCCGCGTGGTCCTGCACGAAGTTCCACGCCTCGTCGACCCCGTCGGCGAGGGTGTTCGACAAGTCGGCAAGTGCCCCGCCGACCGCGTCGCCGAGCTTGTCGAGCACGTCCGGCTCGTCCGGGGCCAGTTCCTTCGCCTGCCGCAGCTGTCCGGCGACCCGGGACGCGGCGTCCGTGTGCTCCTGCTGGAGCTGCTTCGCCGCGTCTTGGACGTTCTGGCAGCCGTCGATGGCCGTCTGGAGCTGCTGGCCGGCGTTGTCCAGCAGACGCTGGGCGATCTGCAGGGACTGCTGGTCCGGGAACGTCCGGTTGGCGAGCGCGAGATCCGGGTTCGCCCGCGCCTGCTCGGCCGCCCGGGCCGCCGCTTCCGCGCGGGCCTCCAGGTCGGCGGCGCGTTTCTGCAGGTCACCGAGGGTCTGCGCCCAGCCTTCGAGCGCGTCGGCGGCTCGATTCATCGACTTGGCCGCATCGTCGAGGTAGTCCGGCAACGGACCGAGGCGGCGGGCGAAGGCTTCGCTGGCCTCGCCCTGCCAGGTGCCCTGCTTCCGGACGATCCGGCGGAGCGAATCGTCGGCCTCGGTCAGGTCGTCGCCCACGGCGCGGTACTTGCCGGCCAGGTCGGTGACGCCGTCGAGGTCGCCGGGAGCCGGGTCGAAGCCCAGGGCCGGGAAGTCGCGGGCGCTCACCGGTCGAGGCCGTTCAGGAGGTCGGTGATGCCGCCGGTCGCGCCGCCGCCGACGGGCCGGTCGTTCCCGGGTTCGGTCCCCTCGGGCCCGGCCGGCCGGCCGATGCCCGGCACCCCACCGGTGTACCCACCACCCACCGGCCCTTCGCCCACGTCCGGATCGGCCAGCTCAGCCAAGCCGCCGATGCCCGGCACGCCACCGGTGTACCCACCACCCACCGGCCCCTCCCCGCCGGTGTGGCCGCTTCCGGCCGGACCGCCGCCCGGCTGCCCGGCCACGGGATAGTGCCCCCGCGCGCCGCCCGGGTGGCCGCCGTCCGGGGGCCCACCCAGCACCGCCGAGCCGAACTTCCCCAGCTCGCCGCCGAACTGGGCCTCGATCTGCTCGTACTTCTGCTTCGCCGCCCTCAGCCGCTCCGTCACGCTCGAAGCCGCCTCGCCCAAGCGGCCGATCCCGAAGCCCCAGGCCTCCTCGAACTCGACCCCGGGCGTGCCCAGCTCCGCCGTGCCGAGCGAGCCGAACGCGCCGCCACCGCCGAGCTTCCTGTTCGCGCCGGCCATCCGGTCCGCCGCCGTGCCGAGGTCGTCGATGAGCTTGCCCAGCTCGTCGACCTTGACCGCATACCCGCGTCCGTCCACGCCACCCTCCCCTTGTGGTCCCAACCCACCGTAGGACGGCCGTCAACGCTCCGCGGTTTCGTCGTCACCCAAAGGTGTCAACCACGAAACGAAGCCACCCCCGGGCGATGCGCCCGGGGGTGGCCTCACCGCATCGGAACTACTTGCCGAAGACCTGCTCCAGCCAGTCGAGGAAGTCGTAGAGCGCGTCCTCGAGCGGGTTGCCCGCACCCGGCCGGAACCGGATCACCTGCGGGTCGTGGTCGCTGGCCTGGTCGGCGAACTCCGCGTTGATGTGGACGACGTCGTAGTCCACCCCGCGCGGCGCCCTCGACGCCAGGATGTGGTCCAGCACCTGGGACTGACCCTCGAACACGTAGCTGTACCGCTCGGCTTCGGGCACGGACGCGATCAGGTCCTTCAGCACGCCACCCGCGGTGAGCGTCTGGACCGCCGGCGAGAACGGGTAGTCGTTCAGGTCGCCCGCCACGACGATGTTCGCGTTGCGGTCGGCCGCCAGCAAGGAATCGACGAACCCGCGCAGCACCGTCGCCTGCTTCGCGCGCTGCACCTCGGAACTGCGCGCCGGCGGCTGGAACCGGCCGTGCGTCGGCTGGTCGCCGCCCTTGGAGTTGAAGTGGTTGGCGATGACGAACACCGTGCGGCCCTTGAAGACGAACTCGCCCGCCAGGGGCTTGCGGCTGGTCGTCCACGCCTCGTTCGCGGGGTCGACGCGGCCCGGCGACGCCGTCAGGTGCGCCTTGCCGTGCTCGCGCACCACGCCGACGGCCGTCGTCGGGGTCCCACCCGGACGGTCCACAAAGGATACGCGAGCCGGGTTGAACAGGAACGCCACGCGGATGTTGCCGCCCGGCTGGCCGCCGTCGGCGTCGTTCACCGGGTCGATCTCGCGCCACTGGTAGCGCGGACCGCCCTTGGCCACGATCGCGTCGGTGAACTTCTGCAGCGTCTGGTCGGCGGCGACGGTGCCGTCGTCGGTCGCCCCCGTGTTGTCCTGGATCTCTTCCAGGTTCACGATGTCCGGCGTCGCCAGGTGCGTGACGACCGCCTCGCCGAGGCGGTCGTACTTCGTCTGCGGGTCGCCCGGCGCCAGGTTCTCGACGTTGTAGGTCGCGACGGCGAGCTCGCCGGTCCGCTGCTTGCGCGTGGTCTCGCCCTGGAGCCCGTTGTCCTTTTCGGTCCCCAGCACGCTGGCGAACAGCGTGTAGCCACCGAAGTTGCTGTACTCGACCGGCCCGGACGTGGTGCCGGCCAGCACGTCACCGACGTTGAGCTTCGGGAACGGCCGCTCGGCGAACGGGATCAGCGACGAAACCTTCATGACGCCGCTGTTGAGCTGGTCGTAGCCGAGGTACACGCTGCCGCCGCGGACCGACTTGTGCTGGTCCGGCTTCGACGTCACGTACAGCTCGTTGAACGTGTTCGTCGGGCCGACGACGCGGGCGTCGGTGACGCTGACGATCTCGCTCTCGTGCGCCTCCCAGAAGTCCAGCGCGTACTTCGACGGCTCCAGGGCGAGCGGCTCGACGTTGCCGCCGGGCGCCGGCGCGTAGGCCGTCGGCACGGTGTCCGGGTTCAGCACGGTCGGCGCCGGGAGGGCGTTCCCGTGCGAGTCGACCGTCCACTGTGCACTGCTCAGCTCGGTGAGCGACTGGTAGTTCGACGTGGCGGGCGCGTCCGGGTAGAACTCGCGGACCGTGCCGGTCGCGGTCACCGCGTCGCCGACCGCGACGGCCGGGTTCGCCGAGCCGGTGAAGACGAACAGGCCCTCGCTGGTGCGCGGGTCGGTGTCCGGCTGGGGATCGGTGACCCAGAAACCACGCGACGATCCGAACGTCCGGGTCGCGGTGACGACGCCGGTGACGCCGGAGACCTTCTTGTCCTTGAAGGGCGAAATGCGCGTGGTGCCCTGGATGTCGTGGATCTTCGCCGGGGCCGGCGCCGGGCCGGGGTCCCCGCCGGTCGACTCGCCCGCGGTGTTGGTCGGGCTCGGCGCGCCGACGGTGAAGTCGGCGGCGTTGTCGTCGGTGTCGGCGAGCGCCGTGCCGCGCGCGGCGGACGTCGTGTTCGACGGCGCCGCGGCCGGGTTGCCCTCGCGCACGGTCGCCGCGCCGAACCCGGTGAGGTCCTTGATCCGCGCGTCGGCGGCGCAGTCGGCCGCGGTCTTGCAGGTCAGCGCGGTGGTGCCGGAGACGAGGGCGACCGTGCCGGCGGTGGCCGACATCGCGATCGCGCCGGTCGCGTCCGGCGTGGGCAGCTCGACGGTGCCGCCGGAGCCCTTGCCCTCGGCCACGAGGTAACGCCCACCCGGCGCGACGCTGCCGGCCAGCGGCGTCACCTGCCACGTGCTCGACGGGCTCGCCGAGCCGGGCAGGTACTGGACGCTGAAGCCGGCCAGGCTCGCGGCGGCCGCGCCGCGGTTGGCGAGCTCGACGAAGTCGCTGGTGAGCGTCGCGCCGGCGTTGCCACCACCGCCGTAGACCTCGGCGATGACCGCGTCGGCGCTCGGTGCGGCGAGCGCGGCCGGTGCGGCCACGCCGCCGAGCACCAGGCCCGACGCGACGGCCACCGTGAAGGCAGCCTTGGATCTGTGGGTCTTGGTCACCCTGAGTCCCCTTTGTGCTTGAACAGTCGTGGCATAGTCCCCCGAACAAGTGAGGAGGAGGAAGACAACGGTGCAACGATTCGTAACAACTACTTTCGTCGTCACTCATTCGGCAGAGCAGGCTTCGTGATCACGCTCGTCCTCGGCGGAGACGTCATCCTCCACCCCCGCACCACCCCCTCGGCCGCACTCGGCCGGCTGAACCCGCTGCTCGAAGGGGCCGACCTCCGGTTCGTGAACGTCGAAGGACCCGTCGACGCGGCGACGGCCGAAGCGCTGAAGTCGACCGGCATCGACGTCGTCTCGGTCGCCAACGACGCCCCCCAGCCGCCGGCCGCCGCGCTGGCGAGCCTCGGCGCGCTCGACCGGGCCGGGATCGCCCACTGCGGCGCGGGCGCGAACCTCGACAGCGCACACGCACCCGCGGTGCTCGAACGGTCCGGCAAAAAGGTCGCGTTTCTCGCCTACACCTCGATTCGCGCCCACGGCCAAGCCGCGCAAGCGGACTCGCCGGGCGTCGCGCAAGCGTTTGCGACGACGGCCTACCAGCCCGATCCCCGCGTCGGGGAGATCCCGGGCCGACCGCCGCTCGTCCGGACGACACCGGTCCCCGAGCACCTCGAACGGCTGGTCGCCGACGTGAAGCGCGCGAAGGCCGGCAACGACCACGTCGTCGTCTCGATGCACTGGGGGCTCCCGGGCCCCGACCTGGCCGAGTACCAGGTCGCCTACGGGCACGCCGCGCTCGACGCCGGCGCCGACCTGGTCGCCGGGCACGGGCCGCACACCATCCAGGCCGTCGAGGTGTACCGCCGCCGTCCCATCCTCTACAGCCTCGGCAACCTCGTCTCCGGCTGGCCGGACGGCCTCCTGGCCGGGTGCCTGTTCGGCGACGAACCGCGGCTCGAGCTCATCCCGGTGCGGCGGAACGCGGACAACGAATGCGAGCCGCTCGCCGGGGACGAAGCGGACAAGGTGCTGCGGTACGTCGCGGAAGTCTCCGCGCTGCGCTCCACGACGGTGACCGTCCAGGGCGGAATCGCTTCGGTACCTGTTGGTGCGTAACGAATTGCGCGCGTTCTGTGACAACCGGGCGTCGGCCTGTCACCCATCCGGCGCATCTGCCTTAAATGAAGGTCAAGGGCCGGAACAACCTGCGTGAAGCGGCGGTACGGTCTGCGTGGGCGGCCGGAAAAGTGGCACAGACCACTCCCCGACAGCTCTCGATCGGCACGACACGGGGGGAGGGAGAACGATCATGTGGGGGCTGATTGTTCTCAGCTGCGTGTTCGTGCTGGTGCTGGGGATAGCCGCGGTCGTGGACCTTCGGGACCACGACCGCGGCGAGCACCGGGTCTAGTCGCTCCCCGCTACGATGCCGGACGTGGCGCTCGACCGGTTTGAGGGCATTTCAGGGCTGGAGTACCGATTGTCGGACTCGCCCTATGTCGAGGGCGTATATCGCGTGGCGCCGAATGGCAGGCATGGCAGTTTCGCGCCGCAGCGCATGGTGTCAGTCGTGAACTCGAACTGGGAACTGCTGGTGTGGGCGTCGGACGGCGTCACCACCGTGTCGGTCCGCGGTCCCGAGACCCGGCCCACCGTGGTCCCGTTGGGTGGCGGGCTGGGCAGCACCTTCGGCGTGATCTTCCGGCACGGTGCCTTCCTGCGAAACCTGCCCGTGGGCGGGCTCGTGGACGGCAGCGTGTCGAGCCCGTACACGACGCCGCGCTCCTTCGTGCTGCAGGGCAGCGAGTGGGAGATCCCTACCTACGAGAACGCGGAGACGTTTGTGGAGCGCCTGGTCCGGGCGGGGTTGCTGGTGCGGGACCCGTTGGTGACCGACGTCGTCGCCGGGGAGCGGCCTGTGCTGGTCACACCGCGCTCGGTGCAGCGCCGGGTCGCCGCGGCCACGGGCCTGACGCAGGGCGTGATCCGCCAGATCGAGCGGGCGCGGCAGGCCACGATGCTGCTGCGGCAGGGCGTGGCCGCGACCGAGGTCGTGCATCTGGTCGGGTATCACGACCAGCCACATCTGGCGCGGTCGCTGACCCGGTTCGTCGGCCGGACGGCGACCCAGCTGCGGCGGCCCACCCCCGGCGAGATGGTGTCGCTGCTGTACAAGACCGAGGTCGAGGTACGGCCGTAGGTTCGAAGTCAGCCGGAAGGGCCGGCTACGAGAACCGAGGAGCACCAGTGGCTTTCACGCAGATCTATGTCAACCTGCCGGTCACCGACCTGGACGCGAGCACGTCGTTCTACCTGGCGCTGGGTGGTGTGCTCAACCCGCAGTTCACCGACGAGACGTCCGCGCAGGTCGCCCTCGGTGAGGTGGTGACCGTGCAGGTGATGACGCACGAGCAGTTCGGCCAGTTCACCTCGCGGCCGATCGCCTCCGGTGGTGCGATCGGGTCGATCCTGGCGCTGCCCGCCGAGTCGAAGGAGGACGTCGACCGGCTGGCCGACGCCGCGGTGAAGGCGGGCGGGTCCGAGCCGCGCCCTGCTCAGGACATGGGCTGGCTGTACAACCGTGCTGTGGACGACCCGGATGGCCACAGCTGGGAACTGCTCTCGTTCGACGCGTCGGCGATGCCCGGCACTCCCGAGTGACCCGGAACGATGAGGGGCGCGGGCGGTTGATTCTCACCGTCCGCGCAGCGCCCGGCCAAAGACAGGTGTGGCTTGGTGCGCGTGGCGGAACCGGCTGACGGCCCACCGCAGCAAACGGCTCCGCCGCTTTGAAACACGCCTAGCGCACCGCCTGCCTCCCCTTGTACCGCTCGAGGAGCGTGCGCGCGCCGGCCAGCGCGACCCGCCCGGCGCCCTTCGCGCTCGCGGCCAGCACCGTCGTCCAGTCGAAGTAGTCGCGCCAGAGCACGATCCGGCCCGCCTCGACCTCGAACGTGCCGCACACCCAGAACTCCGCTTCCCACGCGCCGCGGCGCAGGACGTCCGTGCGTTCGGTGAGCACGACGTTGCCGTCCGCGGCGATGTGGTGCGTGCGCGCCTCGAACCCGGAGCCGAACCGGGCCAGCAGCCTGAGCTGCTTTTCGACCGCCGCGACGCCGCGGGCGGGCGGCAACGGCACGTTCTGGTACACGATGTCGCTCGCCGCGAACGTCAGCGCCCGGTCGATGTCGAGGTCTTCGAGAGCCTTGAGGAAACCGGTCACCACGGCCTGGGGTTCATCGGTCATGCCCCCAGGCTAAGGCTCAGAACGGCCGGTCGCCCGCGATGGCGACGCGCTCCGCGATCCGGACGTGCGGGTGGTAGTCGTTGACCGCGTAGTGCTGCGTGGCGCGGTTGTCCCAGAACGCGACCGAGTTCGGCCGCCAGCTGAACCGGACCTGGAATTCGGGCGTGTGAGCCTGCAGGAACAGGTACCGCAGCAGCCGGTCGCTCTCGGCCCGGTCGAGGCCCACGATGTGCGTGGTGAACGCCTGGTTGACGAACAGGGTGCGCCGCCCGGTCTCCGGGTGCGTCCGGACCACCGGGTGTTCCACCGGCGGGAAGCGGTCCTGCCACCGCGCCAGCAGCGCGGGATCGGAGAACCGGTCGAAGCCGGGGAGGTAGTCGTGCACCGCGGTGAGCCCGTCGATGCGGGCGCGGACGTCTCCGGGCAGGTTGTCGTAGGCCGCGGCCATGTCGGCCCACATCGTGTCGCCGCCGACCGGCGGCACCTCGATCAGCCGCAGCACCGAGCCGAGCGCCGGGGCGGGCCGCCAGGTGACGTCGGTGTGCCAGATGTTCTCGTAACCGGGCATGGCCGCCGTGCGCTCGAAGCGCGTGACGGCGTCGTCGTCACCCTGCGGGATGAACGGGTTGGTCTCCAGCTCGCCCCAGTTCGCGGCGAACGCGCGCTGCTGCGCCGAGGTGATCCGCTGGTCGCGGAAGAAGAGCACCTTCCACTCGAGCAAGGCGTGGTTGAGCTCTTCGCGCAGGTCAGCGCTCACCGGCGCGCCGAGGTCGACGCCGTCGACCTCGGCACCGATCACCCGGCCGAGCGGGCGGAGGGTGAACAGCTCGTACGGCTTCCGCTGCGGTTCCCGGAGAATCCGGGGGCCTTCGACGATGCCATCCGCGGGCGTGACGGCCCCGCGCAGCTGAATCCGGGCAGGCAGATCTACGGACATGTTGTGCTCCAAGGGTTTTCGGGGAATCCGGACGCCGGGTTCGCGTCAGGCGGGCGGCGAACCCAGGCGGCCGCGGCGCAGCAGCAGGGCCGCGACGCCTTCCCCGATCGACCGCGCGAAGGCCCGGATCGGCGTAGTTTCCGAGGTGGCGGGCATGTGTTCATGGTCGCTTTCTTCCCGACGCGCGGTCAAGACGTCCACTTGGTGGAACACTGTTCAACGCCGCAGGTCACCGCGGTGCAGGCGGCTCGGGAGCATGAGGCAAGATCTTCCACGATCGGGTGAGCGCCCTTGATGACGGAGGTCCCCATGCCGGAAGGCAGAGGCTCGCGGATCGGTGACCACCCGGGGCTTCGCCCCGGGGCCGGCGGCTTTGCGACCCGGAACCCCCCGCAGAAGCCGGACCGGCTGCGTGCCGCCGCCGACCTGCTCGACCAGGCCGCGGCCGCCGACGACAAGGCAGCGGGGAGGTTCGCCGAAGCCCGCGTCGATTCGACGCCGTTCGGCATCTCGCCGCAGGCCCGTGAACTGGCGGCGCGCTGGGCGACGGCCCTGGCGGCACGTGAGGCGGACGCGCGTGTCCTCGGCGACGCGACGTCGGACCTGGCGGGCCGGCTGCGCATGGCCGCAGTGAGCAACCGGCGCACCGGGTTCCGGGGGCGGTCAGCGGTGGCACCGTGACCGCTGAGGTCTTCGAACACCCGGCCCTGGCGTCGGCGGCGTCGCAGCTGTCCGCGTTGCGCGCGGCGGCCGGCCGGCTCGGCGTCGCGGACCCGGTGGCGGCGCTGCGGCACCTCGACTGCGCACCGGCCTCGATCCGCACGTCCGCCTCGGCGCTCGACACCGGCGCGCTCGGGGTGACCTCGGCGCAGGCGGAGTTCCGCGCCGGCATCGAGCACGCCGAAAACGGGGGCAGCACCGAGACTTTCGGCACGTGGGCGGACACAGTGGACGGTCAGTACGCGGCGGCCGCGCGGGCAGCCGCTTCGACGGCGGCACTGGGCGTCCGCATCGCCGACCGGCTGGACGAGCTGGCGGTGGCCGCGTCCGCGGAGGTGTGCGCGCTCGCTTCCGCCGCAACGGCCTCGGTGTCGGCGGTGCTGGCCGGCGACCGCTCGGCCGAGGTGGTGAGCGAGGTCAGCACCACGTGCACGGCGGTGGTCCGGGCCGTGCAGGAGAAGATCGCGGCGCTGACCGCGCTGGCGGCCGAGCTGGAGCCGTTGACGGCCCCGGTCGTCGAACTCAGCTGAAGTGCTCGCGGGCCCACTCGGCGAAGGGCCGCGCGGGATGCCCGGTGACGCGGGCGACGTCCAGCGAGACGGGTTCCGGGTCGTCGACGAGTGACGCCCAGTGGTTCACCGCGCTCGCCGCGAATTCCGCACCCAGGTGGGAACTCAGCTGTGTTATCGCCTCTTCGGGCGGCTGTTCTTCCCACGTGACGGGCTTTCCGAGCGCTTCGCCGATGAGCCGGACCTGTTCGGCCTGCGCGACGGCTTCCGGGCCGGTGACGAGGTAGATCTGCTTCGCGTGGTCGTCGGTGAGGGCCTTGACGGCCATGTCGGCGACGTCGCGTTCGTGGACGACTGACCGTCTCGCCTGCCCGTAAGCCGCCCGCACCACGCCGGTGCCGGCCTGCTGCGCCCAGGCGAGCGCGTTGGTGGCGAGCCCGGTGACGCGAAGGAAGGTCCAGTCATCGGTGACCTTCCCGACGGCGGCTTCGACGTCGCCCCACACGCCCCCGTCTTCGGCGGACATGGCGGAGAGGTAGACGATTTTCTTGCCCCTGAACGGCTCCACGGCCTTCTCGATGCCCTCGGCGGAGAAGAAGGGCCAGAGGAGGTAAACGGCATCGACACCTTCGGCGGCTTTGGCCGGATCGGCGATGTCGCCCTGGACGACGTCGACGCCTTCCGGGGCGTTGGCCGGGTCCCGGACGAGGACCCTGGTGTCGACGCCCGCGGCCTTGAGGCCGGCGACGACGTGCCGTCCGGTGTGGCCGGTGGCCCCGGTGACGAGAACGTTCATGGTGTGCTCCTGGTGATCAGCTGGTGCCGACCACGGTCACACTTCAAGAGCCCTTCAAGTCAAGGGGACGCTCAACTCGGCCCCTCACGAAGGCAACCTGTTCGAGTGATCAAATCGACTTCCGTGCGGAATCATGAATAGATCTCGCTTTCTGATGCCACGGTTGACCTACCGAGCCGATGCGAACTTGATCGCCCCGGCCGCGACGGTCGGCGAATTTCGGAGCCGGCACAGAGTTCGCGAAGGGTTGACCTAGATTTAGCGTTGTGATCCGCGTCACCTTTTTGGCAGATGGCCGCTTTGCTTCGTTGACCATCCCGATTAAGGTTATTTGCGCGGGGAGGGCTTTAGGGGGCAGATTGCGGGTGACATCTTTATGTTCGCGTCAAGCACGACGTGAAGGGTACTTTCTGCGCGCCGAATTCCTGATCTGCATTTCGGCGATCATTCATGTTGCTTCATTGCGAAAGGGTAATCGACTATGCGTAATAATCAGCTTGTGCGCGCAGCTTCGACCATTGCCGTGACGACCGCAGCGGTTCTGGTCTGTCTTCAGGGTGGTGCCGTGGCCAACGCTCAGACTGCTCCCGCCGATGCGGCCTCGGCCACATCGACAGCCAAGCCTGAGCAACTTCTGAAGGTCGTAGGCAATGCGCGGCAGGTCCTCAAGGACTACTCGCCCGCGTCCGACAGTGCAAAGAGTGGTGCGCTGACACTGGTCAAGGACCGGATTGCCGGCAATCAGCTGCTGACGCACCTGCCGACCGGTGCACGTTTGGCGGCTGGCGAAGCGAAGGCTCTTGTCGGGCCGCAGGGTACGACGTTGACGATCCCCATCGAAGGTGCGGGTTTGGTTGTCCCGAGTGCCCTGGTGGCGCAGATTGGCAATGACGACGTGTTTCACGCCAGCGAAATGCAGTTCGCCGAAACGGGGCCGACCTCTGGTGTGGTCACGACATGGCTGGACGGCGCCCTCGGTCAGCATGTCGCCGTTACCAGCAGCGGCTCGGTGACCACGGCGACCACCCCGGTGTCGGCGGCGACTCCCACCGGCGCGATGCAGCCGATGAGCCGGTGGGACGACTTCGTGCAGTGCCTCGACGACGCTGGCGTGCCGGCCTGGGTGTCGGCTGCGATCAGCGCGGTGTGCGGAATTGCCGGCATTGCGGTTGCATGCGCCGTCGGAGTTGCAGTCTGGTACGCAAACGCTATTCTCACGTGCTATGGTGCGTGATTGCGCAGCAGGGCCGATAGGCGACAACCGTCTTCGATAATTTAGGCCTCACTGGGATCATTTTCCAATTGAAGGTGCGAGTGTTCTGCACTCCCTGATAGGCGAGGAGCTGCAGAACACTCGCGCCTCTTGGTAGGCGCAGCCAGTTCACGCCTCCCCCTCCATTGATTCATCAAATGAATGTTCAGCTGATGCGCCAACGAGTTGCTGAAGCGAACGAACGTGTCCGTGATAGCGCGTTCGACCCAGTGGGGTCAGACGGAACCAGGTACGCGGACGCCTCGCCACGGCACCTTTGAGTACCTCGATGTAGCCAGCAACCTCAAGAGCCCGGGAGTGCTTGGACAGCGACGAGTCGCTCAATCCGGTCGCCGTGGCAACGGTTTTGAAATCTACCCACTGCGGACCCGCAGCAAGGGTTGCGCAGATAGATAGCCTGGGCAACGGGTGAATAATGGAATCCAGCTTAGCCGCGACGTCAGTCATCGCCGACTGTTCCATCCGTGATATTTTGACGAATTTCAGAATTGATCAGATACATCAAAGCGGCGATCAAACCGCCCGATGTGACCGCTGCAGCCAACGCCAGCCACAGCGCCGCACCCCAGGTATGGTCGAGGAGAAACAGTCCGATCTCGATGGCGATGCTGGCGAGGCCCAGGGTCAAGAATAAGGGAGTGCGCCGCTTCAACCCCGGATAGGTGGGCAACCCCGGGCCCTGGTTCAGAGCGGACCGGGAGTGCCACATGACCGTAAGGGCGACGAGACCGATGCCGGCAATGATGCCGTACGGCAACACGGGCACTTCCAGTCGCTGGTAGTCCCGCTCCGGGAACGGGCTCACAAGCAGCGTTGCCCAGCATGCAGCCACCAGTATCGGGTGCCACCACGGCAGCCTGACCCGTGCTGCCATCGCCTGACGCTGACGCGCCACCTGATCCAATGCCCGCTCAGGCTCCGTCACCTGTACCTCCCAGTTCGCAACAACTTTCCAGATAGACAGTAGATTCCAACTGGAAGATGCGCCAGGCCTTGCCGTGGTCCTGGCGTCGAGGGTGGACGCCGCCGTGTTCATGCAGGACCGCCGCGCACAGACATCCACAGGCCGCAGACCGAACCAGATGACGGTTCGCCTGGGCACCTCTTCGGGCGGCTGACCAGCGAGTTTGCGCCACAGCTCCCGCCCCCGTCGCATCCTTGGGTTGGGCCCCGCCGGGGCACGGGTATCGCTCGGTGACGGCGGCCGGTGGTCGGCGACCGAGCAGGTTCACCCCTCTGCCAGAACCGGCTTCGCCATGCGCAAGGTAGAAGGTCGGGCCGCCATCCAAGCGAGGTCAGCCTCGCCGATCTTCGTCAGCACCGACGCCGCGGCCTGGTAACTCAAGGCCGGCAACCCGTGTGCACGCAGGCGGTCGTCCCCGTCGCACTGGCGCGCCGCCAGCAGTGCGGGTGCCGCTGCCCGCGGTGATGGGCTGGTCCAACGCGGCCGTGGCCAAGCGGTACATGCACGTCAACACCGAGCTGGTGACGTCGTGGCGGAGCAGGTCGGTGCGCACATGTGGGCCGATCCGGACGATGAAGACGAGGTTCGGCGCCCCGGGTTTGAGGTAGTCCTCGTCCGGTGTGTCCTCGGGCGCTGCGCTCGGCGCCACGTCCGGCTCACCGGGCGTCCCGCAAGCGATGTTCGAACGAGGACGCCAAGCACGTTCATCCGTACACGACTGAGCCAACAACTCAGTACGCCGACAACTGCGACAGCTTTGACTGTTTAATCGGAGGTGCGGGCTCGCAGATGCCGGTTCGCAACCGAGCGGAAAGTGGGCTCGGCACCCGCCCCGAGCGAGTGCCGAGCCCACTCTGGCCGGCCTCCTGGGCCGGTCAGTTTCCCGCTGGAACGGTCCCCGCCTGGTCGGTGATGGCGGTGCGGACCGAACTGTAGGAGGTCACGGTGTCGGCTTTGATGCCTTCGATCCCCGCGTCGCCTCCTGGCGTGAACTGGGTCGTCCGTTCCCCGATGAACTCGCCGGTGTCGCAATCGACGATGATCTCGTAGAGATAGGTACCGTCCGGGGGTGTGACACCCAGGGCGACGCCCTTGCGGCCGTCGAGGTTCGCCACCTGCGCGGTGATCTTCAGCCCGGGGATCTTGGCCACCGCGCGGTACACCGCTTCCTTGAGATCGGCGGGTACGACACCGGTCTTCAGCAGAGTGGCCGCGACTGCCAGCACACCTCCGCCGCGGGGCTTGTTCGCCAGATAGGGATCTTTGAGCATGAGGTCGTAGAGCTGTTGCGGGTCGCGGGGCAAGTCGGCCAACTGCTGTTTGGTGGGTGCGCTCCATTTGCCGGCGCCCCGGCCGGCGAAGATCAACGCTTTCTCGGGGAACTGGCCACCCCGCGCGCGCCACTCACCGGACTGACGGATTTCGTTTTTGTTCTGGCCCTCGGTGGTGGGGGTTTGCTCGTTGCCCACCAGCCACTGCTTGTTCCCCGTCTGCCTGATCTTGAGCAGCCATTCACTGTCGAAGTCGCTCGGCTGCCAGGTCTGCCTCAGTTCTTCGGCGAGGAAAGCGAACTGGCGCTCTTTGCTGGCGACCAGGTACCAGCCGCGGGTCTCGGTGTACCGGAATTTCCCTGCGGGAATGGGCGCCTCGCCCGTGACATGGATCATGTCGGCCGCTTTGTCCAGGGCCTGCTGCACCGACGCGAATTTCACCGCCGGCACCGACGACGTCGACTGGGCCGAGGGGTCACCGTGGTCTCCGCCGGTGATCGCCACGGTGGTGCCGACGGCAACGACCACTACCGCGGCGGCGGCCGCGCTGAGCCACCAGCGCCGTCCGGCGGGGAGCCCTGGCTTTCGTGTCGGCTCGGTCACTGGGTCGGTGTCGGCCACCAGGGTGTCCCTTCCTTCGAGTGAGCGCACTGCGTTCAACAGTGTGTTTCGTGCCTCGGCCAGGGGCTGCCGGTTGGCGAGTTCGCCGGGGAGCATCAAGATCAGCCCTTCGTCCAGCTCTTCGTCGGTCCACAAGCGGTGGACGTTGTCCTCAGTCATCGGCCTGTACTCCTTCCTCGTCGCGCGCGGAGCTGGATGCCGCGGACGCCTTCAGCAAGCGCCGGATCCGGTGCAAGCGGGAGCGCACGGTGCCGGCGGGAACACCGAGCGCCTCGCCGATCTCGGTCGGCGCCAGTTCCGCCCAACTGGTCAGCAGCAGCACGTCCAGATCGTTCGGCGAGAGTTTCGCCAACGCCCCGGCCAGGTGCTGCACGCGGGTCTGCGCGTCGATCCGTTCGGCTACCCGATCGGCATGCCCGTGCACAACCCGCCTGCTGTGCTCGTGCGCGGCCAGGCGCAACTGCCTGCGTTGGGCAGCGACCTCGTTGCGGACCTCCGTGCGCAGTAGGTTCGTGGCGATACCGAACAGCCAGGACCGGGCGCTTCCTCGCTCAGCGTCGTAGCGGTCGCGCTGCTGCAATGCGATCAGGAACGTCTCGCTGAGCAGGTCACCGGCAATGTCGACACCGATCCTCCCGACCAGATAGCGGTGTAGGACCGCAGCGTGCTCGTCGAACAGACGCCGGAAAGTCTCCTCGAGATCACCGCGGCGCAGGTCAGGCCGATCATCACCGCTTGCCGGAGTTGATTGCCGCGTCATAGTCACAGCAAGTATTGGGTTTGCGCGGCGGAAGCGTTCACGCGGGCGGCGCCGTCGGTGCTGGACGAGCACTTCGACCAGCACACGATCAGCACCGTGGAACGAGCGAAACGGCGTCGGCACGGACTCGCCAACTACCGGCTCATCCGGTACTCAAACACTCCGCGCGCCACATTGGCGCCCAACGTCAAACTGAAGAATCATGGCAAGCACCCTATATTTGTCGCCTTCTTGCCATACGACTTTCAGTATCAGGTCTGGCGCAAGATTGGCGAAGGCGCACCGCGTCCAGCAGGCGGAGGAGCGCGAGGCGGCGGCGGACCTGTGGGAGGGAGGGGAGTGGGTGTTCGCCACGCCGATCGGCCGGCCGACGCACCCGACGCCGGACAACCGGGCGTGGAAGGCGTTGCTGCGCTTGGCAGGCGTGCGCAACGCGCGGCTCCACGACGCGCGGCACACGGCTGCCACGGTGCTGCTTGAGCTCAAGGTGCCGCTGCCCGCGGTGATGGAGCTGATGGGCTGGTCCCACGCGGCCGTGGCGAAGCGGTACATGCACGTCAACACCGAGCTGGTGACGTCGGTGGCGGAGCAGGTGGGCGCCCACATGTGGGCCGATCCGGACGACGAAGACGAGGACGACGACGGCCCGGAGGGCGCTCTCGTGCCTGCCTGAGCGGGGGTCAACTGAGACCCTCAGCGAAAACGCCGGACCTCCCACGAAGGGAGTCCCGGCGTTTTCGCTGTTGCGAGCGGTGGCGGTGGGATTTGAACCCACGGACGGGGATTAGCCGTCACACGATTTCGAGTCGTGCTCCTTCGGCCGCTCGGACACGCCACCGCGAAGAACAATACCCGAGGCCCGAGGGCCTGCTCACCTGGGGTCGACCGGCCGCTCTCCGCGCAGCCTGACCTGCGCCTCGCGCGCTACGCGGCGGGCTCGGCGGCCGACGTCCGACGCCGTTGAACGCAGCTGGGCCGTGCGCCGCTGGGCCCGGCCCGACGCCTTCAGACGGCGGTTGCCGGTCACTTCGCCGGCCTTCTCGCGAGCGCTGCCCACTGCCTGCTGGATCCGGTGCTTCATCGTCATATCGGTGGAGTACCCAAATCTCAGCGGCGCATCGTGAAGTACGTCTCCAGGAGCCCGGCGCACTCGTCCACCAGGACGCCGCCGTGCACTTCAGGCCGGTGGTTGAGACGCCGGTCACGCACGACGTCCCACAGCGACCCCACCGCGCCCGTCTTGGGCTCCCACGCCCCGAACACCAGCCGAGCGATGCGGGCCAGCACCAGCGCGCCCGCGCACATCGTGCACGGCTCCAGCGTCACCGCCAGGGTGCAGCCCTCCAGGCGCCAGCCGTCGCCGACCACGGCCGCCGCCGCGCGCAGCGCCAGGATCTCCGCGTGCGCCGTGGGGTCGCCCAGCTCGATGCGCGCGTTGCGGGCCGCGGCCAGCGGGATGCCGTCGGGGCCGAACACGACCGCCCCGATCGGCACGTCCGCGCCGGGGGCCCGCGCCGCTTCCAGCGCGGCCTCCACGGCCTCGGTGTCGGACGGGCGTCTCAGAGCTCGTCCAGGAGCTTGGCGAACTCGCTGCCGAACCCGCAGCGCTGGGCGACCATCTGCAGCTGCTCGTCCGGGTAGAGGTCGACCTCGCCGACGATGACCTCCAGCTCCGGCCCGGGCAGCCCGAGATCGGTCAGGATCTCCAGGTCGCCCTCGGGCCAGACGGAGTCGTCCTCCTCGTCCGGCGGATCGACGCGCAGGACGTCGAGGACGTCCGCCGCGATGTCGTAGTCCAGCGCCGCCGCCGCGTCCGAGAGCAGCAACGACGGCCCCCGCGGGCTCGGCCGGACGATCACGAAGAACTCGTCGTCGACCGCCAGCAGCCCGAAGCTCGCGCCGGTGGAACGTAGTTTGCCCAGTTCAGTGATCGCTGCGTCCAGCTCGGTCAACGCCCCAGGGTCGAGCGCACTGCACCGCCACCGACCCTCTTCCCGGACCACAGCCACCGCGAAGCCCGTGACCGGCTCTTCCACCGCCATGCGCACACCGTATTCCGCCGGTCGATCCGGCGCACGCACGGTGCGCCCGAAGCGCCGGATGCGGCACTATCGGGACCATGACCGGCCCCACTGACCTGCCCACCTTGCCCGGCACGCCGTTCGCCGGGCTCCTCGACGACGCGCGGGCGCTGCAGGACCGCACGATCGCCCTCCGCCGGGCCGTGCACCGCCACCCGGAACAGGGCCTCCACCTGCCGCGCACCCAGGCGGCGATCCGGGAGGCCCTCGACGGCCTGCCGCTCGAGATCACCGAAGGCAAGGCCACGACGTCGCTGACAGCCGTCCTGCGCGGTGCGCGGCCCGGTCCGGCGGTGCTGCTGCGCGGCGACATGGACGCGCTGCCGCTCACCGAGGAGACCGGCCTCGACTTCGCGTCGGAGGACCCGGAGTCGATGCACGCGTGCGGGCACGACACGCACGTCGCGATGCTGGCGTCGGCGGCGCGGCTGCTCGCGGAGCGCCGGGACCAGCTGGCCGGGTCGGTCGTGTTCATGTTCCAGCCGGGTGAGGAGGGTCACCACGGCGCCCGGTTCATGATCCACGAGGGCGTGCTCGACGCGGCCGGCACGCGGGTCGAGCGCGCGTTCGGCGTGCACATCCTCGCCAACGCGCCCAGCGGACTCCTGCAGCTGCGGCCCGGCCCGCTGATGGCGTCGGCGGACTCGTTCCACGTGCGCGTCACGGGCAAGGGCGGCCACGGCTCCGCGCCGCAGCACACGATCGACCCGGTGCCGGCCGCCGCGGCCATGGTCGGGGCGCTGCACACGATGATCACGCGCCGGGTCAGCGTGTTCGACCCCGCGGTGCTCTCGGTGACCCGGCTCCAGGCCGGCACGACGACGAACATCATCCCCGAGACCGCCGAGCTCGAAGGCACGATCCGCACGCTGTCCGAGCAGACGCGCGCGCTCGTCCGCGCCGAGCTGCCCAAGGTGTGCGAGCAGGTCGGCGCGGCTTACGGCTGCCGCGTGGTCGCCGACGTCGAACCGGGCTACCCGGTGACGGTGAACGACGACCGGATCGCCGCCGAGGTCCTGGAGCTCGGCGCGGCCGTGCTGGGTCCGGGCAACGTCGAGCTGCTCGCCGACCCGCTGATGGGCGCCGAGGACTTTTCCTACGTCCTGCAACGCGTCCCCGGCGCGTACGCGTTCCTCGGCGCGTGCCCGCCCGGCGTCGACCCCGCGGAAGCGGCGGCGAACCACTCCAACCGCGTGCTCTTCGACGAGGACGCGATGCCCCACGGCGTCGCGATGCTCGCCGCCTTCGCGCTCGACGCCCTCCGCTAAGGCCCGGTCCGCGACGGGCGGCCGTCCTCCAGGTGACCGGCGAACCGGCGGCGCCACCCCGGCGTCTCGAACGTGACGTCGTACCAGCCGTTGCTCGCCGGCACCGGGAAGTCGTGCGCGCCGCCCGGCGGAAGGGTGACGTCGTTCAGCGTGACCGGTGCCGGTCCGCTGTTGGTCACCGTGACCCGCAGTGCGGGCGTGGCGGCGAACGTGACCGCCGCCTCGAGGCCCAGGCCACCCGAAGCCTCGACGACGAAGCCGTTCGGGCCGTGGATGGCGACGTCGTACGTCCCGCCGTGCGCGATTTCGCCCGCCATCGAGGCGCCGGGCCCGACGTCGAAGCGTTGCGACGTCCCGCCCGCGTGGTAGGCGTACGCGGCCAGCTGCAGGGTCTGCGTCCCGTGGTTGGCCAGGTGCAACCGAAGGACGCCGGCCTCGGCCGTGACCCACGCGACCGGCTGGTAGGGCAGCGGGCGCGCCTTCGCCGTGCCGGGGTCCTGCACCAGCGCGCCCGGCCCCAGCCCGGGCTTCGGCAGCCGGGCCTGCGTCCGGTCGGCTTCGGCGCGCAACGCGTTCGCGTCGGGCAGCAGCGGGATGGTCGTGTCGGGCGCGCGGAAGTCGAAACAGCTGGTCAGGTCGCCGCAGATGGCCCGGCGCCAGGCCGAGATGTTCGGCTCGCGCACGCCGGTCCACGTCTCCAGGAAGCGCAGCACCGACGTGTGGTCGAAGACTTGCGAGTTCACCCAGCCGCCGCGGCTCCACGGCGAAACGACGGTCATCGGCACGCGCGGGCCCAGCCCGATCGGGACGGGCGGCCCGGACGGCTCGCCCTTCTCCGGCCGGTTGCCCGGCAGGTACTCGCCCGGCGTGCCGGGCGGCGGCGTCGGCGGGACGACGTGGTCGAAGAAGCCGTCGTTTTCGTCGTAGTTGACGAAGACGACGGTCGATTCCCACAGCTCCGGCTTGTCCCACAGCGCTTTCAGCATGCGCTGGAGGTACGCGGCGCCGTCGACGGGCCGGGCCGCCGGGTGCTCGCAGTAGCCGTACGGGGCGACGACCCACGAGACCGCGGGCAGCGTGCCGGCCGCGCAGTCGGCGATGAACTCGGCCAGCACGTGGTCGAGGTCCTTGCCCTTCCCCGAGTCGGGCACGAGCTGCTTGCGCAGGTTCCCGCGCTCGGCCAGCCGGCGTTTCGCCGGGTCCATCGAGTACAGCGCGTCGTGGAAGTTCTGGAACAGCCAGAGCGGGTTGTCGCCGTAGTCGCCGACGAAGTGCTCGGGGACGCCGCGTTCCTCGTCGTTCGCGTAGATCCGCCAGGAGATCCCCGCGGCCTCGAGCCGTTCGGGGTAGGTCGTCCAGCGGAAGGACGGTTCGTAGTCCGGCGCGTTGTGCGTCGCGGGGCCGCCGGCGAGGCCGTCCGGGTCGATCGTGCCGGTCCAGTGGTACAGCCGGTTCGGGTGCGTCGGGCCCTGGATCGAGCAGAAGTAGTTGTCGCAGAGGGTGAACGCGCTCGCCAGCGCGTGCTGGAACGGAATGTCGTCGCGCGTGAAGTACCCCATCGTCATCGGGCTCTTCGCCGCTGTCCAGCGGTCGTACGCGCCGCCGTTCCACGCGCGGTGCGTGCTGTTCCAGTCGTGCGGCAGCTCGCCGAGGTCCTGGCCGTCCACAACGGACGTGTCGATGTGGAACGGCAGTACCGGGCCGCCTCGGTCGCCGCGCTGGCGGAAGACGTCGCGCAGGGCCGCGCGATCGCCGAAGCCGCGTACCCCAGCCATGGTGCCGTAGTAGTGGTCGAACGACCGGTTCTCCTGCATCAGCACGACGACGTGGCGGACGTCGTCGATCTTGCCCGTCCGCGGCACGGGGGCGCAGGCCACCGGCAGCGTGCCGGCGACGGTGGCCGCGGCCGCACCGCCGAGCACCGTGCGACGCCGGATCCGCCCCATGCCCACCTCCTCGTCCCCCGGCCGCTGCCCGGCCGGAGGGGTACGTTCGCCACCGAGAGAGGTGGAGCCATGCTCAACTCAGCGGATCTGGTCGCCTTCGCACCGTCGACCGACCTCGAGCGCTCGCGCGCCTTCTACACGGATGTCGCCGGGCTCGAGTTCATCGAGCAGACCCCCTTCGCGTGTGTGTTCCGCAGCGGCGCGACCATGCTGCGCGTCACCGCCGTCGCCGAGTTCACGCCACAGCCGTTCACGGTGCTCGGCTGGGCGGTCGCCGACATCCGGGCGGCGGTGGCCGAGCTGCGGGGCCGTGGCGTGGAGTTCCTCACCTTCGACACGCTGCCACAGGACACCGACAAAATCTGGACCACGCCGGGCGGCCGGATCGCCTGGTTCCGCGATCCGGACGGCAACGTGCTGTCCCTGACCGAGTTCACTGGTAATTAAACAACACTGTTGATTTAATACCTCCATGACCGAAGCCGACCGCCTCGCCCAGCTCGCCGAGCAGGAGGAACGCCTCCAGTTCACGAAGTTCGACAACGAGACCGCCCTCGCCCTCGGCCAGCAGCTGCTGACGGCCGCCCGGGACCGCGGGCTGCCGGTGACGATCTCGATCCGGCGCAACGGCCAGCGGCTCTTCCACGCCGCGCTGCCCGGGACGTCGGCCGACAACGACGCCTGGATCGACCGCAAGAGCCGCGTCGTCGACCGCTACGGGCACAGCTCCTTCTTCATCGGGACGCAGTTCCGGGCGAAGGGCGGCTCGTTCGAGGAGCACTCCCGCCTCGACCTGGACCTCTACGCGGCCCACGGCGGCGTGTTCCCCGTGCTGGTGCGCGGGGTCGGGCCGGTCGGCACGGTCGGCGTGTCCGGGCTCCCGCAGGCCGACGACCACGCGTTCGTCGTCGAGCAGCTGGAGCTGTTCCTGACCCCCTGAACTTCTTCCGGCCGGGTTGTCGAATCGGCACCGCCGGCTCTTCCCGGACGGCGTCGTTCCGAAGGCGTTCGAGCACGTCGAGACCCGGCACACCGCCACCGGCGTGAACGTGCTCGTGCTGCGGCCCGCCGGGAAACCGCAGTTCGACACCTTCCGGCTTCCGGCGGAGTAAACGGCTTGCCGGCCGTTGCTACCGTCGATCCCATGAAGCGCGCTGCACGGACGACGACGCCGGAGAGTGTCCCGGCGCGCTGAACGACGTTTCCAGCCCGGGGCGGATGCCCCGGGCTTCGTCTTGTGGTCTTCCGCCTCGCTGTCCACGAGGGAGTCCACGATGCCCGACCACCGCAAGCTCGGCCGCGAACTCGGCCTGTTCGGCACCGATCCGCTGATCGGCGCCGGCCTGCCCTACTGGCTGCCCGACGGCGCGATTGTCCGCTACAGCCTGGAGGAGTACGTCCACGCCCTCGAACGGCGCGCGGGCTACCAGCACGTCCATTCACCGGTGCTGGGCAAACGCGAGCTGTACGAGATCTCCGGGCACTGGTCGCTCTACCGCGACGAGATGTACCCGCCGATGGACGTCGGCGGCGAGCAGCTCGTGCTGCGGCCGAGCCTGTGCCCGCACCACGCGCTGATCTACCGCTCGCGCGGCCGCAGCTACCGCGAGCTGCCACTGCGGATGGCCGAAATCGGCGGGATGTACCGCAGTGAACTGTCCGGCGCGCTCGGCGGGCTGAGCCGGGTGCGCGCGATCCAGCTCAACGACGCGCACGTCTTCTGCACCCTCGACCAGGTCGAAGCCGAGGCCGCCGCCGCGCTGGCCCTGATCCGGCGGGCTTACGACGCCCTCGGCATCAGCCCGGCGCGCTACCGCCTTTCCCTGCCCGGTCCCGGCGGGAAGTACGTGCCCGGGAACTGGGACGACGCCGTGGAAATCCTGCGCTCGGTCCTCGACGGCCTCCCGTACGACGCGGTCGAGGGCGAAGCGGCGTTCTACGGGCCGAAGATCGACGTCCAGATCGCCGACGGCGCCGGCCGCGAATCGACCCTGTCCACCGTCCAGGTCGATTTCCACCAGCCCGCGCGGTTCGGCCTCGAGTACGTCGGCGCGGACGGGGTGAAGCACCGGCCGGTCATGGTGCACCGGAGCATCATCGGCAGCGTCGAGCGCGCGGTGGCCCAGCTGATCGAGGTCCACGGCGGCGCGTTCCCGGCCTGGCTGGCGCCCGTGCAGCTCCGGCTGCTGCCGGTGTCCGCCGCCGAGCTGCCGTACGCGCGGGAGGTCCTGGACCGGTGCGGCGACGTGCGGGCGGAGATCGCGGCGGAAGGCAGCCTCGGCGCGCGGATCCGGGACGGGCGGCTGGTGCCGTACCAGGCCGTGATCGGCCCGCGGGAGGCCGCCGCGGGGCAGCTTTCCGTGCGGTTGCGTGACGGGAGCCGGTCCGACGCGGCGCCCGCGGAGGAGGTGCTGGCGCGGATCGGCGCGGAGGTCAAGAGGCCGTAGCGGCGATCAGCTCCCGCGGGGGGAGGTACCGGCGCTAATCGCGGCGGAGGCCGGGAAGCCGTTGCGCGACGGACGTCGCAGCCGCCGCGGAGCTGCCGGAGCGGGGTCAGGAAGCCACCGCCGCGGTCAGCCAGTCCAGCGTCGGCGTCAGGCTCTCCGGCGCGGCCCAGCCGTTGATCACCGCGAGCAGCTCCAGGTACCGCTCGCGGCGGGGATCGTGGACGACACCGAGCCACTTCCGCAGCTCGGTGCGGTCGCGGCCGAGGCCGTCGACGATCACCGCCGCCTGCGGGGAGCCCGGGTCGACTCCGGCCGCCAGCGCCGGCGTGACGGCGGCGCGCACCTCGGCGGCCAGGTCGCGGCGCAGGCCGCCCTCGTGCTGGTCCGCGAGCCGGCGGATGGCGGCGCGGAAGTCCGCGTCCCGGGCCAGCCCGGCCAGTTCGATCCAGGCGTCGAGCTGGCCGGGGCTCGGGTTGCCGGGGAGTTCCGGAGTCAGCGTCCGGGCGATCCCGGCGAGTTCGGGACGGTCGCCCAGCGCTTCGGCGAGGAAGTCGCTGACGCACTCCATCTCGGACAGTCGAGCCAGTTCGTGCACGATTCTCGTCTCCTCGGTGGTCGAGCCGCGAGCGGCGACGGCCGTCCACACCGCCTGCCGCAGGCGCAGCACGCGGATCTCCGCTTCCAGGGCCTTCGCGTGCCTCGCCGCTACGTCGGCGACGGTCGTTTCGCCATCGACGATCCGGCGGATCACGGCGAGGCCGAGCCCGAGGTCGCGGAGGGTGCGGACGAGGTCGAGCCGAGCGAGCGCGGCGTCGTCGTACCGGCGGTGACCTGCGGTGTTGCGGCCGGACGGCGGCACGAGGCCGTGGTCGGAGTAGTAGCGGACGGCCTTGATCGTCAGCCCGGTCCGGCGGGCCAGGTCGCCGATCGAATAACGCATGCCCGTCAGCCTGGCACCTCCCCTCGGGGGAGGCGCAACAGCGGGATTCGCCCGATCGTGTCGATCAGGTGTTCGACTTTTGGCGGTAGAATCGGACGCACGACATCAGGTTTCCTCGCGGATCCGGGTCACCAGCTGGGTCGGGTTCACGAACCGCAACGCGACGAGGAGGAGCACGAGCATGGAAGCGGTGTAGATGGTCGCCATGGCGTCGACGGACTGGTTGGCGCGGATGCCCGCGGCGAACACGGAGTTGTAGAGGGCCACCACGAGGGTCGTCGAGTCCGGGCCGGCGGTGAGGAACGTCAGCTCGAACATGCCGACCGTGCGCACCAGCACCAGGATCGACGCGGCCAGGATGCCCGGCAGCAGCAGCGGGCCGAGGATGCGGGTGAACACCGAGACGGTCCGTGCACCGGACATGCGGGCCGCGGCCTCGATCTTCGGGTCGATCTGCTCGATGAACGGCGTCATCGTCAGCACGACGAACGGCACCGAGGGCACCAGGTTGGCCAGGATGACGCCGGTGATCGTGCCGGCCAGGTGGAACTTGTAGAGCACGGTGGCCAGCGGGATGCCGTAGGTGATGGGAGGGATCAGGATCGGCAGCACGAACAGCAGCATCACCAGGCGCTTGCCGGGGAACGAGCGGCGGGCCAGCGCGTAGGCGGCCGGGACGCCGACCGCCACCGACACGGCGATCACCACGAGCGCGACGATCGCCGTGGTGAGGAGGACGTCCGACAGGCCGAACTCGCGCCAGGCGTCGGCGTACCAGTGGGTGGTGAAGCCGTCCGGGAGCCAGGTGCCGAACCACTGCGTGCCGAACGAGTCGACGACCACCGAGAGCACCACGCCCGCAAGGTTGACGAAGAAGAACACGACGACGGCCCAGACGACCCAACGTCCGGGACGCGCGACCCAACCGGTCATCCCTTGCCTCCGGTCGCTCCGCGGTACAGCGTGCCGCGCCACGCCATGACCAGGCCGATCACGATCAGCATGACCACCGCCATGAGCATCGCGACGGCCGAGCCCATCGAGTAGTCGTACTCCTCGAACGCGGCGTGGTAGGCGGCGATCGAGATGACCCGGGTCTCGTTCGCGGGGTCGCCGACGAGCTGGGCCGAGGGGAACACCGAGAAGGCCATGACGAACGAAAGGCAGAAGGTGATCGCCAGGCCGGGAGCGAGCAGGGGCAGCGTGATCCGCCGGAAGCGCTGGACGCCGTTCGCGCCGAGCGTCGCGGCCGCCTTCTCCAGGGAGGGGTCGATGCCCGAGAGGTAGGAGAGCGTCAGCAGGAAGGAGAACGGGAAGCCGGTGATCACCAGCGACAGCAGCACGCCGGTGTAGTTGTGGATCAGCGGGAGCGGCTGGTCGGTGACGCCGAGGACGGTGAGCACCTTGTTCAGCCAGCCCGCCGGCCCGCCGTACATGATCAGGCCCTGCGCGGTGAGCACCGTGCCGAGCGTGATCGGCACGACCAGGATCGTCGTCAGGAGCCGTTTGCCGCGGACGCGGCCGCGCATCACGTAGGCGATCGGGATGCTGGCGAGGACGTTGATGAAGGTCGCCGGGAGGGCGATGCCGAGCGTCGTCCAGATGGTGTCGCGCAGGTACGGGTCACCGAAGAACCGCGCGTAGTTGGCGAAGACGCCGCCCTTGCGCGGCGCGAACGACAGTTGGAGGCCGTAGAGGAAGGGGTACAGGAACAGGCAGGCCGTCACCAGCAGGCCGGGCACCAGGAGCAGCAGGGTGCGGTCGATGCCGCGTTCGGCCAGGCGGTGCCGCAGCGCGGGCCGGGCGGTCGCCACGGCGGTCACGGCGCGACCTCCGCGGGGTGAGCGGCACCGATCGTCGCCGCGGTCACGGCGCGAACACCAGGACCCGCTCGGCGGGAACACCGATCTTGACGGTGTCCCCGGGCGCGAGGCGCTTGTCCGTCCGGAAGTAGACCGGCACCCCGGTCTCCAGCCGGGCCGAGACCGACAGCTCGCGGCCGTGGTACTCGACGATCTCGACCGTCACGTCGAGGGCGTTCTCCGTGCCGTCGCCGACGACGAAGTCCTCCGGGCGGATCGCCACCTTCGCGGGGCCCTCGGTGAGCGTGCCGCGGCCGGCCAGGCGGACTCCCGCGCCTTCCACGGTGACCGAAGAGCCGGCGGTTCCGGTGACCGTCACGTCCAAAAGGTTGCGGTAGCCCATGAACGACGCGACGTAGCTGTTCACCGGCTGGGCGTACACCTCCTCCGGCGTGCCGATCTGCTGGACCGCACCCTCGCGCAGGACCACCAGGCGATCGGCCAGCGACAGGGCCTCCTCCTGGTCGTGGGTGACGTACACCGTGGTCAGGCCGAGCGTCTGGTGGAGGCGGCGGATCTCCATGCGCATCTCGAGCCGGAGCTTGGCGTCCAAATTGGACAGCGGCTCGTCCATCAGGACCACGGGCGGCTCCAGCACCACGGCGCGGGCGATGGCGACGCGCTGCTGCTGCCCGCCGGACAGCTGCGCAGGGAACTTCGCCGCGTGCTCGGTCAGCTGGACCAGGCGAAGCGCTTCGTCGACGCGCCGGCGGGCTTCGGCGCGGCCGACCTTGCGCATCTTGAGGCCGAAGCCGACGTTGGCGCGGACGGACATGTGCGGGAACAGCGCGTAGCTCTGGAACACCATCCCGAACCCGCGCTGTTCCGGGGGCTGCCCGTCGATGCGGGTGTCGTCGAGCCAGATGCTGCCCTCGGTCAGGGGCAGCAGGCCGGCCAGGCAGTTCAGCGCCGTCGACTTGCCGCAGCCGGACGGGCCGAGCAGGGCCACGAACTCGCCACGCGTGATGGCGAGGTCGAGGCCACGCAGGGCGTTCGCGGTGCCGAAGCTGCGCGAGACGCCGTCCAGCCGCAGCTGCCCGAACGTCACTTCTTGCCGACCTTCGAGCCGCCGACCAGCTGGTTCCACTTGTCGAACGCCTTGACCTGCTGCTCGGCGGGCAGCGAGGTCTCCTTGGGGTACTGAGCGATCCACTGCTCGTACTCCGGGCGCCCGAACTGCCGAAGCGTGTCCTGGCTCTTCTGCGGCGCCATCTGCAGGGTGACGTCCTTGACCGCGGGGCCGGGGTAGAAGTACCCGTCGTCGTAGGCGATCGCCTGCTGGTCGGGCTTGAGCATCCACGCGATCAGCTGCAGGATCGCCGACTCCTGATCAGGCGAAAGACCCTTGGGAATCAGGGCGTACTGAGCGTCGGTGACCCAGTGCATCGGCTGCATGATCGCCGTCTTGACCGTGTTGGGCACCGTGCCGAGCTTGCGCGGGTTGATGTCCCAGCCGGTGGTCGACGTGATCATGTCCACCGCACCGGACGCGAGGTTCTTCATCGTCTCCGTGGTGCCCGAGGGGTAGTACTTCACGTACTTGCCGAGCTCCTGCAGGAACGCCCAGGTCTTGTCCCAGCCCTTGTCCGGGTCCTTGGGGTCCTTGTCGCCGAGCAGGTACGGCAGGCCCATCAGGAACGTCCGGCCCGGGCCGGAGTTCGACGGCTGGGCGTACTGGAACTTCTCCGGGTGCGCCTTCGCCCAGTCGAGCAGCTCCTGCGGGGACGCCGGGGCGGCGGGCACCGCGCCGGGGTTGAACTCCAGGAGCGGGCCCGAGGGGTAGTAGACGACCTCGACGCCGTAGCCGTTGGCCAGCTCCTGCATCTTCGCCGCGGGCTCGAGGTAGTTCTGCATCAGGTTGGGGAACCGGCTCGAGAAGTCCGGCAGGACCTTCGCCAGGGTGCCGTTCGCGATGCCGGCGGAGAGGCCGTCGGTACCGCTGAGCACCAGGTGGGTCTGGGCGACGCCGCCGTCCTGCTCGGCCTTCAGCTTGCCCGCCATGCTCGGCGCGGGTGCCGTCGAATAGGTGACCTTCGCCAGCACTTCCGGGTGCGCGGCCTTGAAGTTCTCGATCATCTGCTTGGTGAGCTGCAGGTTGCCCGCGACGTCGAGGATGTTCAGCTCGACCGGCTTGCCCGGCTTGTCGGGGACGGCCTGGGGATCAGCCGCCTGGCCGCCGTCGCCGCCGGGCGCGCCGCAGGCCGCCAGACCGGCGGCGAGACCCATCGCCAGCAGCACTCGTCGGAATCGGAGGCCGGTGCAACGCTGCATGGCTGCTCCCTAGGTCCGTGATAATGTTGTATGTCGCATCGTATATCAGATCGGACATGCCAGTGGCGAGCACTTCTTCGGCCCGGAGGCCGCCGCCGCCCGTTTCACGGACGGATTTCGTCCGCGACGCGATCAAGGAAGCGATCTTGAGCGGGGAGTTCGGGCCGGGCGAAACGCTCGTCGAAGCCGAGGTCGGCGCCCTGCTCGGGGTGTCGAAGACACCGGTGCGCGAGGCCCTGCGGATCCTGGCCGGTTCCGGTTTGGTCACGATGAGCACGTACAAGGGGGCCGCGGTCCGGGTCATGGACGCCGAGAGCGCGTACGCGGTCTACGACCTGCGGGCGCTGCTCGAGCCCGAAGCCGTCCGGCGGGCCGTCGAGCGGGGTGCGGACTTCGGCGAAGCGCGGCAGGTACTGGCCGGGGTCGAGACCGGCGCGGCCGCCGGCGACCGCGCGAAGGCCAGCCTGGCGAACCGGCTGTTCCACCGCGCGCTCTACGCCGGGTGCGGGAACCCGTTGCTGGTCGAGGTCCTCGACGGGCTGCGGGACCAGGCCGCGCTGATCACCGTCACCGGCTGGGGCATCAGCCCGACCTGGCAGGGCGAAGCGGCCGAACACCGGGCGATCCTGAACGCCGCCGAGAGCGGCAACGCCCGGCAGACCGAACACCTGCTGCGCCAGCACATCACCGATTTCATCGACCGGGTCGGCTTCGGGCTGCCCGGCGAACGCACCACCGAGACCGGCGATCCGAAGGGGGCCCGATGACGTTCGAGGAGCAGAGGCGGCGGCTTTGCGGGGTGGTGGCCATCCCGGTCACGCCGTTCGACGCCGAGGGCGCCGTCGACGGCCAGACGTACGCGAAGCTGGTGGACCGGCTGATCACCGGCGGCATCGAGGTCGTGACGCCGAACGGCAACACCGGCGAGTTCTACGCCCTCGACGCGGGCGAAGCGCGGCACTGCCTCGAGGTCACCGTCGAAGCCGCGGCGGGCCGGGCGAGCGTGCTCGCCGGGATCGGCCACGACGTCGCGTCGGCGACGCGGGCCGCGGTCCACGCGCGGGACACCGGCGCCGACATGATCATGATCCACCAGCCGGTGCACCCGTACATCTCCGGCGACGGCTGGGTCGACTACCACGCGACGATCGCCAACGCGGTGCCGGAACTCGGCGTCGTGCTCTACGTCCGCAACCCGGCGATCGCCGGTGAGCAGCTGCGCGCGCTCGGGGAGGTGGCACCGAACGTCATCGGCGTGAAGTACGCGGTGCCGGACCCGGTGCGGTTCGGCACGGTCGCCCGGGACGCGGGTTTCGAGCGGTTCGTGTGGATCGCGGGACTGGCGGAGCTCTCGGCACCCGGCTACTTCGCCGTCGGCGCCACCGGCTTCACGTCCGGGCTGGTGAACGTCGACCCGGCGATCTCGCTGGAGATGTTCCACGCACTGTCCACAGGGGACTATCCGGCGGCGATGACCGTCTGGGAGCGGATCCGGCCGTTCGAGGAACTCCGCGCCGCCAACGGCAACGCCAACAACGTCAGCGTGGTCAAGGACGCGCTGGGCCGGCTGGGCCTGTGCCGCCCCGATGTCCGGCCGCCGAGCCGGCTGCTGACCGAACCCGAACGGGAGCAGCTCACCGGACTGCTTTCCTCGTGGGGGCTTTTGTAACTGGCGGCTCGTCGGCGGGACGGGGGGCGGTGGTACCGAACCCCGGCTCGTCGACGAGCCACCCGATGACAGGGTGTCTTCCGGGCACGAAACCTCGTTGCCGCAACCTGATTGGGCGCCCCGGGCGTCGCTGTGCGCAACTGCGGGCGGCTGCTCGCCGGTCGAACGACCGGCACGGCTGCGAGACGAACGGGTCAAGAACCCGGCTTCAGCTCCTGTCCCCGGCCGATCAGACCGGCCGGAAGGTCTCGGGGTGTGCGGTAGGTCACCGTCATCCCGATGTGGCTGACTCTACACCTTTTCGGTGGCCAGCGGGGAATTGCCAACGAGAGCGCCGGATGGGAGGCTGTGGGGAGGACGCGGTACCACCGCGACCAGGCCCCAGTGCCCTTTCCCGAACCGGACCCAGACCCCGTCAGGGCTGGAAACCGTTGCTGGACAAGCCTTTAGGACTTACCCAGAGCGGTGCGTTGATGACTTCCACGCAAATTTCCGATACTCCCGCGATGCCCGGCAGTGATTTCGCCGAGTTGTCGCGGCTCATCAAAGAGGCGGGCCTGCTGCGGCGGCGACGCCGCCACTACGCCGTGCGGATGGGGCTCAACCTCGCCGCGTTCGGCGGCGGCTGGGTCGCCTTCGTCTACCTCGGTGACTCCTGGTGGCAGCTGTTCCTCGCCGCGTTCTTCGCGATGGTCTTCGCGCAGCTGGCGTTCATCGGCCACGACGCCGGGCACAAGCAAATCTTCCAAAGCCGCAAGGCGAACGACGCCACCGGCTTGGTCCACGGCGGACTCACCGGGTTGAGCTACGGCTGGTGGATCGGCACGCACGCGCGCCACCACGCCAATCCCAACCACGAGGACGAAGACCCGGACGTCGACATCGCCGCGCTCGCGTTCAGCAAGGCGCAGAGTTCGCAGAAGCGCGGTTTCCTGCGCTGGATGGCGAAGTACCAGGCGTTCCTGTTCTTCCCGCTCCTCCTGCTCGAAGGCCTCAACCTGCACGTCTCGAGCGTGAAGGCGGTGTGGCACGGAGACGTCCGCAAGCACAAGCTCGAATCCGCGCTGCTGATCGCCCACCTCGTGGCCTACCTCGCCGCGGTGTTCATCGTGCTTTCGCCGCTGACCGGGATCATCTTCGTGCTGGTGCACCAGTTCCTGTGGGGGCTGTACATGGGCTGCTCGTTCGCCCCGAACCACAAGGGCATGGAGATGCTGACGGCCGGGCACAAGCTCGACTTCCTGCGCAAGCAGGTGCTGACCTCGCGCAACGTCCGCGGCGGCCCGGTGACCGACTTCGCCCTCGGCGGGCTGAACTACCAGATCGAGCACCACCTGTTCCCGAGCATGGCCCGGCCGAACCTCAAGCACGCGCAGGTGATCGTCCGGGACTTCTGCGCCCGGCACGAGATCTCCTACGCCGAGTGTGGCTGGGCCCGCTCGTACGGGTACGTGCTGCAGCACCTCCACGCGGTGGGGGAGCCCCTGCGGACGGCAAAGGTGACACCGTGACGGCCCCGGTGCCCGACGCGCCGGACGTCCCCCGCAACGGCACGCAGTGCCCGAACTGCCCGCACCCGGTCGGCACGCACGACGCGATCGCACGCCGCTACTGCGCCGCGACGGCGGCCGGCCGGGAAGCCGACCGCGGCTGCGTGTGCGGCTCGGCGGCGGACCACCGGGCGCACTGACCGGACCCGGCCGACGCGCCGGGCCACCGGCCGCCCGCGGACGCTCTGCGCAGGTCAACTGGGGTGTGGCCGATGTTACTCCCGCGTTAACAAGACGTCAGCGAGCGCCCGGAAGCCGTCAGGACGGCATTCACGGGTGATCTCCGGAGCCGCTCGCGGAGGTGTCCTGGCGACATCCGATCCGCCGTGATGCCCGGAGGCACCCGTGACGCTCAGCGAGCTTCTTCCCAGCCTCGGCTGCGAAGCCGCCGATCACCTCGAGCCAGGAGTCTGGCCGCGAAGCACCCGAATCGGCGAGGACGGCGAACTGCTCTTCGCCGGCGCGCCCGTCAGCCACCTCGCCGCCCGCTTCGGGACGCCGTCCTACCTCATCGACGAACAGCAGGTCCGCGAGACCGCACGCGAGTACCGCGAAACGCTGCCGGACGTCGAAGTCGCGTACGCCAGCAAGGCGCTCTGCACGCGAGCCGTACTGCGTTGGGTCGCCGAAGAGGGCTTGTCGCTCGACACCTGCTCCGCCGGCGAGATCGCCGTCGCGCGTTCGGTCGGCTTCCCCGCGGAGCGCATGCTGCTGCACGGCAACGCGAAGACTCCCGAGGACCTGAAGGCCGCGCTCGGCTACGGCGTCCGGCGGATCGTCGTCGACTCGCTCGACGAGATCGAGCAGCTCGGCGCGCTCGCCCACGGCGCTCAGCAGGTGATGATCCGGGTGACGCCGGGCGTCGCGGCCGGGGCGCACGCCGCGATCAGCACCGGCACCGAAGGCCAGAAGTTCGGCTTCTCGCTCCTCGACGGGGTTCCGGACAACGTCGACGCCGCCGTCGAAGCCGTGCGAAGGCAACCCGGGTTGCGGCTTCAGGGCCTGCACTGCCACATCGGGTCGCAGGTCTCGCGCGTCGACCGGTACGAAGCGGCCGCGCGCCGGATGGCCGAGGTGCTCGTCCGGATCCGCGACACCCACGGCGTCACGCTGCGGGAGCTCGATCTCGGCGGCGGGCACGCGGTGCCGTACTTCGGCGGCGAGCCCGCGTTCGACCTCGGCGGCTACTCGCGGCGCCTGCGCGTGGCGCTCGCCTACGAGTGCACGGCACACCGCTTTCCCCTGCCCCGCCTGACGATCGAGCCCGGCCGCGCGATCGTCGGGCCCGCCGGGATCACGGTCTACCGCGTGTGCGCGGTCAAGCGCGGCAGCCGCACGTTCGTCGCGGTCGACGGTGGCATGAGCGACAACGCACGGCCGTCCCTCTACGGCGCGCGGTACACGACACGCCTGGTGGGACGGCGTTCGACGGCGAAGCGCATCCCGATGACCGTGGTCGGCAGGCACTGCGAAGCCGGTGACGTCCTCGCCGACGGCATCAGCCTGCCCGTCGACCTGCACGCGGGCGACCTCCTTGCCGTGCCGTGCACCGGCGCGTACCACCACTCGCTGGCGTCGAACTACAACCAGGTCGGCCGCCCGCCGCTGGTCGGCGTGCGCAACGGGGTCGCGACGCTGCTGGTGCGCCGCGAAACCGAAGAAGACCTCAGCCGCCGCGACCTCAGCTGACGATGCTGTCGCAGCCGCGCGGCACGACCCCGCGCGGCAGGCGCCGGCCGGCGAAGAACTCCCGGCAGGCGCGGTGGACGGCGAACATCAGCGGCACCCCGAGCACGATCGACACCACGCCGATCACCGCGACGCCGCCGATGCCGAACACCGTCGTCTCGCCCGCGTCCGGCCGCGCGTACTCGATCAGCGCGAACACCAGCACGGCCAGGAAGAACACGCCGCCGGTGAACGGCAGCAGCCCGCGGAGCACGAAGTTGCGCACGCTCGCGAAGAGTGTCCGGCGGAACACCCACACACAGGCCAGCGCCGTCATCGTGTACTCGATGGCGATGGTCAGCCCGACCGCGTCCACCGAGTCGGCCAGCACGTTGTCGCTGACCAGCGCGAGGAGCACGTACACGGCCAGCGAGACCAGCCCGAACGCCCAGGTCGCCACCGTCGGTGTCCGGAACCGCGGGTGCACGCGCCCGAAGACGGGCGGGAGGGCACCGTGGCTGGCCATCGACAACGTCGTGCGTGCCGCCGGCATGATCGTCGCCTGGCTGGTGGCCGCGCCACTGGTCAGCACGGAAACGATCAGCAGCACGCCGAGGACCTTGCCGCCTCCGCCGTCGCCGAACACCGCGCCGCCCAGGCCGGCCAGGACGTCGTCGGCATTGGCCGCGTTCCCCAGGCCGATCCCGTCGGTGCCGATCCCGGCGAAGGCGAGCGCGGCGACCGTCACGAGCAGGTAGTTCAGCACGAGCAACACCGTCGAAAGCACCGCGGCCCGCCCCGGCGCGCGGCGCGGGTCGGCCGACTCCTCGTTGACCGACAGCGAGCTTTCCCAGCCCCAGTAGATGAACACAGCCAGCAGCACCGCCGAAACCGCGGTGCCGGCCGAGACCCCGCCCGGCCACAGCCAGTCCAGCCGCGGCACCGTCGCCTGCGGTCCGGCCGTGCCGTCGAAGACGCGGACCAGCGCGACGGCCGAGAAGAGCACCAGGACGGCGAGCTCCACGCCGAGCAGGATCCACTGCGCCCGCGCGGACACCTCGATGCCGCGGTGGCAGAGCCAGCACAGCGCCAGCAGCCAGGCGGCCCCGATCGCCGTCGTCACCCACCGGTTGCCCGCCGCTCCGGACGCGCCGAACAGCAGCAGCGTGTACCGGCCGGTGAGCGCGGACTGGCTGCTCATCACCAGCAGCTGCGCGACCGTGACGACCCAGCCGGTGAACCACCCGGCGTGCGGGCCGAACGCGCGCGCCGCCCAGGTGAAGTTGGTGCCGCAGTCGGGTTCCGCGGTGTTCAGTTCGCGGAAGGCGAAGGCGACGAACAGCACCGGGACGAACGAGAGCAGCACGAACGCGGCCGCCTTGAACCCGGTGCCCGCCAGCACGATCAGCCCGAGCGTGGCCGCGATGGAGTACGCCGGCGCGGTCGACGACATCCCGATGACCATCGACGACACCATGCCCAGCGCGCCGGCGCGCAGTCCCTTCGCGGGAACGGCGGGGGCGCCGAGCGCCACGGCCTCCGACATGCGTTGGTCCTCCTGGGTTGCCGAGACGGGGGTTGCCGGTACGACCGAGCGGCCAGACGCTACCCGGCGTGGGCGGGTGCGCGGGTCCGGCTGTGCGCGGGCGCACAAAACCGCCTCGGAAAGCCTTGTCGATTTCGGCTTCGACCACCGATTCCTCGGCTGAGCGCGGCGTGCACGTCGAATCGCGCGAAGCTGCCCCGGAGGGCTCGCTTTCTCCGCAGGTCTCGATACGCTGCGCACTTGACAAATCACATGCCGAAACACAGGGAGGGACGGCATGGGTGACGAATCACGTGCGCGCGCGCTGGACAATACGGACAGATCACTGATCGACCTGCTTCAGAAGGACGGCCGGGCCTCGTTCACCGCGCTCGCCAAGGCGGTCGGGCTTTCGGAGGGAGCGGTCCGCCAGCGCGTGCAGCGGCTGCTGCGCGACGACCTGATGCAGATCGTCGCGGTGACCGACCCCGCCAATGTGGACCTGACGCGCCAGGCCATGGTCGGCATCAACGTCGACGGCGTCGATCCCCGGGAAGTCGCGGACAAGCTGGCCGAGCTGACGAACGTGCACTACGTCGTGCTGTGCGCCGGGCGCTACGACCTGCTGGCCGAACTGGTCTGCCGGGACGACGACCACCTGCTCGACGTGCTCGGCGAAGAGATCCGGAAGATCCCGGGTGTGTCCGGGACCGAACTGTTCGTGTACCTGAAGCTGGCCAAGCAGAACTACTCCTGGGGCCGGCTCACGGCGTAGCGGCCGGGGATGACGGGCGTCGCCGCCCGCCACCCCCGTTCCCTACAGGAATCGCCGGTGCCCGGACCTCGCGGGCACCCCGGCCTCGACGAGGCCGGTCAGCGCCGCCGGGAGCGGATCCCGGTGCAGCACCCCGAGGCGCTGCGTGGCGCGCGTGAGCGCGACGTAGAGCTCCGCCGCGCCACGCGGGCCCGCGGCCAGGATCCGCTCCGGCTCGACGACGAGCACGGCATCGAACTCCAGTCCCTTGGCCGCCGAGGCCGGGATCGTTCCCGGCACCCCCGGCGGCCCGAGCACGACGCTGGTGCCTTCGCGGCCGGCTTCGTCGCGGACGAAGTCGTCGATGGCGTCGGACAGCTCCTCGGCCGCCACTCGTCTGGACCACGGCCGGACCCCGCACGCGCGCACCGATTCCGGCGGCCGCACGTCCGGCGCGAACCGCGCCAGCAGCGCGGCCGCGACGGTCATGATCTCCGCCGGGGTCCGGTAGTTCACGGTCAGCTCGCGGTACAGCCAGCGGTCGCCGACGTACGGCGTGAGCACCGGGCCCCACGCCGTCGTCCCCGCCGCCGAGCGGCGCTGCGCGAGGTCGCCGACGATCGTGAACGACCGGCTGGGGCACCGCCGCATCAGCACGCGCCAGTCCATTTCGGACAGTTCCTGGGCTTCGTCGACGACGACGTGCCCGTACGTCCAGTCGCGGTCCGCGGCCGCCCGCTCGGCCAGGTCGCGGGGGTCGCGCTCGGTGAACCGCCCGGCCAGGTCTCCGGCGTCGAGCAGGTCCTCGGCGACCAGCTGGACATCCTCGTCCAGCTCCTCGCGGTCCAGCTTCATCAGCTCCATGACGCCGGAGGCGTACTCGGCCTCGGCTTCCGCCCGCCGGCGCGCGGCGGCACGTTCGGCGGTGTCGTCCCGGCCGAGCAGGTCGGTCAGCTCGTCCAGCAACGGCACGTCGGACACGGTCCAAGCCGGGCCGTCCGCGCGGAACAACGCCGGGTCCGCCCCGGCGGCCTCGAGCCGGCGCGGAGACTCGTACAGCGGCGCCAGCAGCGTCTCCGGCGTCAGGTACGGCCACAGCTCGTCGAGGGCGGTCTCGAAAGTTTCGTGTTCCGCCAGCTCCTCGAGGACCTCGGCGCGGAGGTCCGCCCACAACCCGCGGTCCGCCCGCGTCAGCCAGCCTTCGCCGATCTTCGCCACTCCGCGCTCGGCGACGAGCGCCACGACGCGCTCGCGGAAGACCGCGCGGGCTGCGTTGTGCGGCAGCCCGGTCTCGCGCGCCTCGAGCCGAGCCTGGGCCACGAGTTCGGCGTCGAGTGCCACGGTGACGTCGCCGAGGTCGATCGGCACCGGCTCAGCGGGGACCTGCTGGCGGTCGGCGACCGCGGCGGCCAGCACGTCGAGGATCTCGAGCGATCCCTTCAGCCGCGCCACCTCCGGCCGGTCCTCGGCCGTGACGCGCAGCCCGGGCACCAGATCGCCGGTGGTCAGGAAGACGACGTCCGTCTCGCCGAGCGACGGCAGCACGCGGCCGATGTGGTCGAGGAACAGCGGGCTCGGCCCGACCACGAGCACGCCGCTGCGCGACATCCGCTCACGCCGGGTGTAGAGCAGGTACGCCACCCGGTGCAGGGCGACGGCCGTCTTGCCGGTGCCCGGGCCGCCTTCGACCACCAGCACCCCCGCGTGGCCGAGGCGGATGATCTCGTCCTGCTCGGCCTGGATCGTCGCGACGATGTCCCGCATGCCCTCGCCGCGGGGCGCGTTGACGGCCGCGAGCAGCGCCGCGTCCCCGCGTTCGGTGTCGCCCGGCAGGCCCAGCAGCACTTCATCGGTGAAATCGAGGACCCGGCGGCCCATCGTGTGGAACTGACGGCGGCGGCGCAGGTTTTCCGGCCGCGCCGCCGTGGCCACGTAGAACGGCCGCGCGGCCGGCGCCCGCCAATCCAGCAGGAACGGTTCGTAGTCGTTTTCCGCGTCGAACAACCCGATCCGGCCGACATAGCTGGTTTCGCCCGAACGGGCGTCCAACCGCCCGAAGCACAGACCGTTGTCGGCGACGTCCAGCCGGGCCGCCTCCCGCGACCGGCACCGGACGTCGGTCTCCCGTTCCCCCGGCGTCACCTCGGTTTGCCCGAGTGCACCGTGGTACCGGGCCTGCGCCGCCGCGCGTTCGCGATCGAGCCGCTCGTACAGCGCGGCGACGTAGGCCCGTTCTTTCCGCAATTCCTCGTCGTACCCCTGGTTTGACAAGTTCCCCTCACAGCGGTTAGACTCTTATCAGATTCGGCGAGTTCTTCTGTTGTTTCGAAGAGCACGCAGATTTTTTATTGTCCACCCGCTGTCAAGGGTCTCAGCCCAGCATGAATTCACGCGGGTTCAGCGGCCGGTCGACCACGCGCACGTCACCCAGCAACCCCGCGAAACTGCGGTCGACCTTCCCGCCGTAGGACGAGGCACCGACCAGCCACGAACCGCCCGGGTCGGCGAGCCCGACCGCGGGCGTGGCCGGGTTCCGGACCACCGGGCAGCCGTCGACGTACATCGTCGTGCGCCGGCCGTCGTTGACCACGGCGACGTGCCACCACTTTTCGACCGGCAGCTCGTGACCCCAGTTCGTCGAGGTCCGGTCCTGGTTCAGCGGGTACACCGCCCACTGCAGCTCCCCACCGTCCGAAAGGGACAGTGTGGCCGCCGATTCCTGCGGGTCGTCGCCGGTCTTGCCCGCGGCCGCGCCGCTGCCCTGCCGGGCGAACAAGCCGCACCAGCCGTGGTGGCCGTCCTTGAAGTCCGCGGGCAGCCGGAAGAACGCTTCGACCGTGTAGCCGCGTTCGAACTTCAGCTTGTTGATCGGCGCCGCGTCGACCGTGCGCAGGTAGGCGCCCCGGCTGGGATCGCGGCCGCCGTCGAACCGCAGGCTCGCGCGCGACGGCTGCCGCGGCGAGCACTCGTTCGAGTACTTCAACGCGTCCGGCCCGCTCCCGGGCGCGGTGACGCGCGTGAGGTCGTTGCCGCGGCCGGTCTGGTCGCGCACGACGACGTCGTCCGGCACCGCCTTGCCGTCCTGGCCGCCTTCGAACCGCCAGTACGCGACGGTTCCGGGCACCAGCAGCTGCTTCGCCGGCCGCCCGGGCGGGACCGGCACCGGCGCGAAGCCGCCGAAGCGCTCGGCGAAGTCGATCTCCAGGCTGAAGTAGTCGGCCGTGCCGCTGCGCTCGACCTCCACCTGCTGCAGCTCGCTCAGGTGGTCCTGCGCGGCGAGCCACGGCGAGAACGTCCGGACGTCGATCACGCCGCGCGCGAGGTCGAACTGGTAGAGCCGGACCATCGCGCTGCCGCCGTAGTAGCGGTCCTGGTAGTTGGCGAGGTGGACGTGCACGTCGTGGCCGGTGGCGTTCTTCCGGACGGTCCGCCCGGTCGGCCAGTAGTGGCCGTTGAGGGTGAGGAAGATCTGGTCGTTGTCCTGCACCAGTTCCTGCCAGACGTGCTCGCCGAACGTCGAGAACTGCGCCTGGTGGTCGTCGTCGGCCCAGACCAGCTCGTGGATGGTGAGGATGGCCGGCAGCGTCGGGTGCTGCGCGAGAACCTGCTTCGCCCAGTTCAAGCCGCCCGCCGAGGGCCGCCAGTCGAGGGCGAGCAGCAGCCACTCGCGGCCACCGCCGCGGAAGACGTGGTAGCTGTTGTAGCCGTCCTTCGTCGCGCCGCGGAACGTCGGCGAGGTGCGCTGGCGCTGCGGCCCGAACGCGTCGAGGTACGGCGACGGGCCGCGCTGGTCGTCCTTCGAGCCGTCGATGTCGTGGTTGCCCGCGAGAGTGCTGTACGGGAACCGGCGGCGGTCGAGCGCCTGGAACGACCGGCTGATGCGGGCGAACTCGTCCGCCCGGCCGTTCTGGGTGAGGTCGCCGAGGTGAGCGAGGAAGACAACGTTGTCGTCGGCTTCGTCGAGGATGTACCGCAGCGAGGCGTCCAGCGGGGCCGCGTCGCCGCGGTCCTCGTCGAACAGGTACTGCGTGTCGGGCATGACCACGAGCGTGAAGCGCGGATCTTCCGGGTCCGGGCGGTGCCGGCCGGTGGCTTGGGCGGCCGGCGCCCCGAGGACGTTCGGCAGGGTCGCCGCGGCGGCGACGGCCGGTGCGCCGAGGAGGAAGGTCCGGCGAGAAGTGTCAGTCACGGGCGGGAAGCTACGGGCGGCTTCCGACCACCTCGGCAACTGCTGCCGAACACGGGATGAACAGCGGTACTGTGCCCGCATGAGCGGCCCGCGGGTGTTCCGGTTGATCCAGCCCGTCGACGACATCGAGGTCGCCGTCGCGTTCTACGCGGCCGTCTTCGGCGCCCCCGGCGAGCGGATCGCGGTCAATCGGCACTACTTCACCTGCGGCGGCGTGGTGCTGGCCTGCGTCGAAGCGCCGCTCGAACACCGTGAGCCGCGCCCGCAGCGGGACCCGCGGATCGTCTACCTCGCGGTCGACGACGTCGAGGAGACGTTCGAGCGGGTGCGCGCCGCCGGGCCGCGCTGGGCCGACGACGCCATCGAGACCCAGTTCTGGGGCGAACGCTCCTTCTACGCCGACGACCCGTTCGGCAACCCGCTCTGCTTCGTCCAGGAGGACACGCGCTACTTGGGCGGGCCCGTCGGCTGAGCGTCCGGGTGCAGCCGGAAGGGCATGACGAACCACAGGATGCCGAAGATCAGCAGGCACAGGACGGCCATGATCACCATGGCGATCCAGCCGTAAACCACTTTGGCGATCAACGCGACCGTGGACGTGATCGCCAGGGCCAGGCAGACCAGCCCGACCAGCACGAGCCGGTTGCCGACGGTCAGGATCCGTTCCCGGCTGCCGGTGCGGAACAGCAGCCGGTGCCACGCCGCGGGCGCGGTCAGCAGGGCCGTGGCCGCCACCGCGAGCGCCACCGCGGACAGGTGCAGCGACTTCTCGAACCCGCTGGCGTCGTGGAACCGGTCGGTGAACACGACCGACAGCAGGAAGCCGAAGAGGATCTGCACCCCGGCCTGCGCGACGCGCAGTTCCTGCAGGAGCTCGCCGATGTTGCGCGTGAGCTGCTCGTTGCGGGTTTCGCCGGTGTGTTCGGGCACGAATGCACAATAACCGGACACCGGAGTGTCCACACGACGGCGAATCCGTGACTTTCCCACGAACTCCCGGTGCCTCACCGTCCGAAATGGACTGGTCAGAACCCCCGGGAACGCTCGGGCACCACGCGGATGCGGACGGAGTACCTGGCGTCGAACTCGTCCGCGGTCAAACCGATCGCCGCGTAGTGGGAGCCGTACTTGTCGAGGTACCCGGGTGCCTCGGACGCCTTGCCCGCCTCCACGTGCGCTTTCCCGTTGACGACGAGGATGGAGCCGCCGTGCTCGTCGCTGTTGAAGTGGAAGCTCACGTGGGGGTTCGCCTCGATGTGCCGGAGCTTCGCGGTGCCCGGCTCGCTGAACACCACGATGTCGTCGCCGTCGAGGACGAACCACACGGGCCGGGGCGCGGGGCGCCCCTTCGGCGTGACGGTGGTCAGCCAGGCGATCGAGTCGCCGGCGCGGTCGGTGAGTTTCGGTTGTGCCATGTCGGTGCCCCTGGTCGTCGGTCAAGGTGATCCAGGTAACCACGGGGCACCGACAATTTCTTCCCGCGCCGGCGCGGGAAGAACCTCAGCGCGACGCGACCCGCCGCGCGTACCGCGTCCCGGCCGCCAGCAGCACCAGCCCCGCGCCGAGGAACGCACCGACCCTGGCCAGGCCGTCCAGCGCCGCCAGGTCGAACAGCACCAGCTTGAGCACCGCGGCACCGACCAGGATCAGCCCGCTCACCCGCAGCGCGACGACGTCGATCCCGCGCAGGAGCAGCACGAGCGCCGCGATCGTCCAGGACACCGTGATCAGCGCGTGGCCGAGGAGGAACCCCGTCCGGCCGGGGACCGCCAGCAGCGCCCCGCAGAGCACGACGCCGGCAGCGCCGTAGAGCGTCGAAACCCCGGCGAGCAGCCAGATCGGCAGGTCTTCGGCCGGGCCGCGGAACACCGCCAGGCGCGCGGCGGCCCACGGCAGCACGACCGACACGGCGAGGATCAGCGCGGCGACCGCGAGCGCGCCGGTCAGCTCGGCGGCCGAGTGGGTGCGGGGCACGATCAGCAGCGCGGGCGTGACGTCGAAGACCACGCCGAGCAGGCCGCCGATCGACGCGAACCCGAGCGCGGCGGCGAGCGCGCCCCGGTTGCGGCCGCCCACCGCGGCCACGACCAGCAGCAACGCCTCGCCGAGCAGCACCCCGGCGCGCACCGGGCCGTCGAACTGGGTGACCGTCGCCTGCAGGATCGCGACCAACCCGGCCAGCCCGGCCACCTGCCCGGCGAACCCGGGCCACCAGCGGCGCGCCGCCCAGACGGCGAGCAGCACGACGCCCGCCCCGGCCGTGATCGGCACCGCCTGCGCCTTCGGCAGCAGCACCGCCGCGACGAGCGTCGGCAGCACCGCGGTGGCCAGCAGCGAAAGCGCCGCGGGGTCGTTCTCGCGGCGGCGCAGCACGATCAGCGCGAGCACGACGGACGCGACCCCGGCGCCGCCGGCCGCGGCGGTGTTGGCCCAGCTGCCGCCCCCGCCGAGCCACGCCGTGCTGATCACGGAGGCGAGCAGCGGCGGGATCCCGGCGGCGAGCGTCAGCGACGGCCAGTCGCGGCGCAGCTGCACCGGCGCCGCCGCGAGCTGGACCATCAGCAGGAAGGTGACCAGCTCGGGGGTGAACCCACCGGCGATCATCGGTGCGCACACGACACAGCCGATGACGACGGCGGTGGCCAGCAGCGGCGACTCCCAGCGCACGGCCACGAGCAGCCCGCCGACGGCGACCGCCAGCCCGGCCGCGAGCCCGGCGAGCACCGGCAGGAACTCGTACAGCGTGGTCGCGGCGACGACGTCCAGGTAGAGCGTCGCGATGCCGGTGGCGGCCAGCGCGAAGGCCCCGGTGCGGCCGGAGGGCTTGCGGTGCAGCCACACGCCGGTGCCGGTCAGCGCCAGCCCGAACCCGGCACCGACGAGCACCCGCGGCAGCGGCCCGAGCCAGCCCCGCTGCACGGCCAGCACGAGCAGCAGCACGACGCCGAGCAGCGTCACGGCCCCGCCGACCCAGGCGAGCACGCGGCTGCCGGCGCCTTCCCGGCCGAGCTTTTCGCCCAGCGTCGGCCGCGGCACCGGCAGGTAGGGCGACGGCGCCGGAGCGTAGTGCTGCTGCGGCGGCGGAACGTACTGCTGCTGCGGCGGCGGCTGCCACTGGTACTGCGGCCACGGGACCGACTCGGGCCGCATCGGCCGGGGCTGTGGTTGCGGCTGCGGTTGGGGTTGCGGCTGCGGTTGCGGTTGGGCCTGCGGTTGGGGCTCAGGCTGCCGTGCCTGCTCCGGTTGCGGCGTCTGCTCCGGCTGTCCGGCCTGCGCGGGCTGCTCGGCGCGTCCGGCCTGCTCGGGCTGAACGTCCCGGGCCGTCCGCAGTTCGGAACCCACCAGGGCGAGACGACGCCCCAGGTCGTCGATCTCGCCGGCGAGCCGGAGGAGCACATCTGCTTCGGTGGTCATACCGGACAGGGTCACGCACCCGCGCCCACCTGCGGATCCGTAGCACTACTCAATCCCGGGTCACGTCCTGGTCGCGGCCAGCACCTCGTCCATGGTCGTCATGATCGAGACGGTCTCGTCCAGCGGCATGAAGGGGCTCTCGGTCTCCCCGGCGGCCAGCCGGAGCGCCACTTCGTCGGCCTGGTGCCGCAGGCCACGCCCCTCATCGACGTACTCGAAGCGGCTCTGCTCGCCTTCGCGCGGGATGACGGTGAAGGAGGCGGGAGCGTAGAAGGGCCCGTCGATCTCGATGCGCGCGTCCGTGCCGACAATCGACGCGGTGGTCGGCGAAACCGCGCTCAACGTGCAGGTCAGGACCGCTTGCGCCCCGCTCGCGTAGCCGAACAGCATCGACGTCTGGGCGTCGACACCGGTGAAGGCGGGCGTCGCCATCGCGGCCACGCGCGCGGGCGGCCCGAGGATCATCGACGCGAACGAGACGGGGTAGATCCCGAGGTCGAGCAGGGCACCCCCGCCCAGTTCGGGAGCGAACAGCCGGAAGGCGGGGTCCTCGGCGAACCACTGCCCGTGATCAGCGGTGACGGTGACGACATCACCGAGGCTCGGCAGGAGCTCGCGGATGTGCCGGACGTGCGGCAGGAAGCGCGTCCACATCGCCTCCATCAGGAAGAGGTTCCCGGTCCGCGCCAGGTCGACGAGGTCGCGGGCCTCGTCAGCGTTCATCGTGAACGGCTTCTCGACGAGCACGGGCTTCCCGGCCTCGAGCGCGAGCCGGGCGTTGGCGTGGTGCAGGGGGTGCGGCGTGGCGACGTAGACGACTTCGACGTCCGGATCGTTCGCGAGGGCTTCGTAACTGCCGTGCCGGGTGGGGATGCCCAGCTGGTCGGCGAAACTCCCGGCGCTCCCGGCCGAGCGCGACCCGACCGCGGCGACCACGCCGGACCCGGTGAGCCGCAGGTCCCGGGCGAAGGCGCCGGCGATCCCGCCGGTACCCATGATTCCCCAGCGGAGGGGCACGTTCGTCATACGCCGAACCCTATGCCTGTCTAGAGTGACGAACCGATCACGTCGTGAGGGGGAGTGATGGCGGAGGCGAAGAAGGCCGGGTGCATCGCGGGAGCCGTTGCGCTGATGGGCGCGATCGGCGCGCTGCTGTCGGGCATCGCCGACTTCGGCGGCCTGTTCAAGGACGATTCGCCCGCCGCCGTCAGCAGCTCCGCGGCCGCTTCGCCGGCTCCGGCGGCGGAGAGCACCAAGGCGGCCGCCCCGGCGACCGTCTACTACCAGGGTCACCTGGAGTTCGGCCGCTTCAACCTGGACTTGAACCCCCCGAAGCGCACGGGTGACACGTACATCGTGGGCGGCACCGGAGGGGTGTTCGAGAGCTACCACGACGCGGGGAAGCTGGCGGTGTGGACGAGCAGCGGAACCCCGGACAGCGCAGGCTGCGGATCGGCGGTCGACGAGCGCGGCGCCGCGTACATCAGCGGCGCCGAGAAGGGCACCCACGTGTGCGGCCGGACCCCGGAGGGCCGGGTGTTCCGGATCGACGTCACCGGGGTGAGCGACCGCATCGACGGAGGCGTCACGGGAGACGTCACGGTCTGGAACAAGTGAGCCCGAACTGGTGTGATCGACACCACAGGCGACAATGGAGGACGTGACCGCGACCTTGAGCAAGCCCGCCCTGAAGATCGGCCCCTACGAGGTCGATCCCCCGGTCGTGCTCGCGCCCATGGCCGGCATCACCAACGTCGCCTTCCGCCAGCTGTGCGCCGAGTACGGCGCCGGCATCTACGTGTGCGAAATGATCACCGCCCGCGCGGTCGTCGAGCGGCACCCCGGGACCATGCACATGATGACCTTCGGGGCCGACGAAAAGCCCCGGTCCATGCAGCTCTACGGCGTCGACCCCAAGACGATGGCCGAAGCCGTCCGGATCATCGTCGGCGAGGGGCTGGCCGACCACGTCGACTCCAACTTCGGCTGTCCCGTCGCGAAGGTGACGCGCAAGGGCGGCGGGGCGGCGCTGCCGTTCAAGCGGAAGCTGTTCGAAGCCATCGTGCGTGAGTCCGTGAAGGCGGCCGGGGACACGCCGTTCACGGTGAAGTTCCGGATCGGCATCGACGACGACCACCGCACCTTCCTCGACGCCGGCCGCATCGCCGAAGCCGAGGGTGCCGCCGCCGTCAGCCTGCACGCCCGCACCGCCGCGCAGCGCTACTCCGGCCAGGCCGACTGGACCAAGATCACCGCACTGAAAGAGGCCGTGACCAGCATCCCGGTGCTCGGCAACGGCGACATCTTCTCCGCCGCCGACGCCCTGCGCATGGTCGCCGAAACCGGCTGCGACGGCGTCGTCGTCGGCCGCGGCTGCCTCGGCCGCCCGTGGCTGTTCGGCGAGCTCGAAGCCGCCTTCGCCGGACGCCCGCTGCCCACCCCGCCCAACCTGGGCGAGGTCGCCGCCGTACTCCGTCGCCACACCGAGCTGCTGATCGAGCACGACGGCCACGACAAGGCGATGCGCGACATCCGCAAGCACATGGCCTGGTACCTGATGGGCTTCCCGGTCGGCTCCGAGCTGCGCCGCGGGTTCGCGATGCTCTCGTCGATGGACCAGCTGGACGACCTGATCGCCCAGCTCGACCACGACGCCCCCTTCCCCGAAGCCGCCACCGGCCCGCGAGGACGCCAAGGGTCCCCGGGCAAGGTCACCCTGCCCCACGGCTGGCTCGACGACCCGGACGACGACTGCGTCCCCGAAGCGGAAGACATGCACTCGGGCGGCTGATCCCGCGACCGGGCAACGCCGCGCGAGGGCGGCGAAATGAAAATTTCACGTGCAGCACAACAAAAAGCGACTTTGTGTTAGCGTTCACATCCGCCACGCCCGGCTCGCCGTCGATGCTGATGGGGGTTCCGTTGTCGCACGCGTCCGCACCCGCCGCCCCGCCGTCCCAATCCTTCCGTCCTTTGTGGACATCGTGGAAAGTGCTCGTGGCGATCATGGGTCTGCTGTCCGCCTTGGTGGTCTTCGCGGCTCCGTCGAGTGCCGCGGCGGCGGCTCCGATCACCAAGCCGCCGATGGGCTGGAACTCCTGGAACTCCTTCGCCGGCGCGATCGACCACACCATCATCGAGCGGCAGGCGGACGCACTCGTCTCCTCCGGCATGAAGGACGCGGGCTACGAGTACGTCAACATCGACGACGGCTGGTGGACGGGCTCCCGCGACGCGGGAGGCAACATCACCGTCGACACCGCGAAGTGGCCCGGCGGGATGTCCGCCATCACCGCCTACATCCACAGCAAGGGCCTGAAAGCGGGCATCTACACCGACGCCGGCCGCAACGGCTGTGGCTACTACTACCCGACCGGACACCCGGCCTACCCCGGCACCGGCGCCGAAGGCCACTACGACCAGGACTTCCTCCAGTTCTCCCGCTGGGGCTTCGACTACGTGAAGGTCGACTGGTGCGGCGGCTCGGCCGAAGGCCTCAACGCCCGCAACTCCTACACCGCGATCAGCGACTCCATCGCGCGCGCCACCGCCCAGACCGGACGGCCGATGGTGTTCTCCGTCTGCGAGTGGGGCGGCCAGCAGCCGTGGAACTGGGCGCCCGGCATCGCCAACCTGTGGCGCACCAGCGGCGACATCATCTACTGGGGCGAGAAGCCCTCGATGTCGCGCGTGCTGGCCAACTTCGACGCCGCCCAGCACGCGAGCGCGCAGAGTCCCGGCCACTACAACGACCCCGACATGCTCGTCGCCGGCCTGCCCGGCTTCTCCGACGCGCAGAACCGCACGCACCTGAGCCTGTGGGCGATTTCGGGCGCCCCGCTGATCGCGGGCAACAAACCCGGCGAGATGACCGCCGCCACGAAAGCCGCGCTCACCAACCCGGAGATGATCGCGATCGACCAGGACGCGCTCGGCCGGCAAGGCACGAAGGTCGCCGAGGACGCTTCGGGGCTTCAGGTTTACCAAAAGGTGTTGTCCGGCACCGGTCGCCGGGCCGTCGTGCTCCTCAACCGCACCGGCTCCGCCGCGACCATCACCGCCCGGTGGTCTTCCCTCGGACTGACGGGCTCGGCCACCGTGCGTGACGTGTGGGCCGGGGCCGATCGCGGCACCTTCGCCTCGAGCTACGCGACTTCGGTCCCGGCCGGGGAGGCGGTCCTGCTCACGGTCACCGGATCCGACGGCACGCCCACGAGCGGCGGGGCGATCACCGGCAAGCCGTCCGGTCGCTGCCTCGACGTGCCGAACGCGACGTCGGCGAACGGCACCCAGCTGCAGCTGTGGGACTGCCAGGGCGGCCCGGGCCAGACCTGGACCCGCACGGCGACCAGGCAGCTGACCGTCTACGGGAACAAGTGCCTCGACGCGTCCGGCCAGGGCACGGCCAACGGGACACCGGTGGTCATCTGGGACTGCAACGGCCAGGCCAACCAGCAGTGGACCGTGAACGCGAACGGCACGATCGCCGGGGTGCAGTCGAACCTGTGCCTGGACGCGAGCGGCCAGGGGACCGCGAACGGCACCAAGGTGCTCCTGTGGGCTTGCAACGGCCAGGCGAACCAGCAGTGGACCGTGCCGGCGGCGTGAGCCACGCGATGCTCACCCGCTCCGGCGGGTGAGCATCACCAGGCTCAGCCCGAACAGCAACACGCCGAGGGGGACGTGCACGGTCGTGACGTGCGCGATCCCGAGGAACACCTGCGCGGTCACGAGCCCGAGGAACACGACCGCGTAGAGGACCACCCGAGGCGAGCCCCCACCCGGCCGCCACACCAGCACCGCGGCCACCACCTGCACGACGGCGACGACCCATACGGTGTAGGCCGACGCGCTGTGGAGGACGTGCCCGTCCGGGGTGGTCAGCAACAGGCCGGCGGTGACCGGCGCGAGGAAGAGCGCCACGGTCTGCAGGACGACCGTGACGCGCAAGAACGTTGTCATACCCACCCGACGACGCAGGGGCGCCGAACGTGAGGCCGCCCATGACATCTGTCAGCCCGAAGTCGTGGCGGACGGCATCCTCCCCGAGCCCCTTCCCGCGACAAGCTCTTCTCATGACGACGAACCAGCCCGCAAGCGCCCCGCTCAAGAACCTCGCGATCGAAATCGCCGTTCCCCTCGGCGTCTACTACGGACTCCACTCGCTCGGTGCGAGCGACTTCACCGCGCTCGCCCTCTCCGGGGTCTTCCCGCTGGCCCGGACGCTCTACCAGTTCGCCAAGGACCGCACGCTCAACGGTCTCGCCATCGTCGTCCTCGTCACCAACGTCGTCGGCATGCTGCTGACCTTCGTCTCCGGGGACACCCGCATGATGATCGCCAAGGACTCGCTCGGGAGCGGGATCACCGGGCTCGTCATCCTGATCTCCGCCTTCACCGCGCAGCCGATCATGACCAAGGCCCTGCGCCCGTTCCTCACCCACGGCAAGGCCGACCACGAAGAAGCCTGGGAACGGCTGCAGGGCAACCGGCGGTTCGAGACCGTCCTCCGCCGCGGCAGCTACATCTGGGGTGTCGGGTTCGTGCTGGAGAGCGCCGCTCGCGTGATCGGTGCCTTCACCCTGCCGGTGGCCACGATGGTGTGGCTGAGCACGGTCATCTTCGTCGGCTCGTTCACGGTGATCATGCTGGCCGCCGGCCTGAGCGCCAAGGAAGCGGGCAAGATGATCGCCGAAGAAGCCCGGCCGCGCGAGCTCGTGGCCGCTTGACCAGCACTAATCCACCGTGTACAGGTGTGAACATGTACAGCAAGCGGCAGCAGCTGGTCGGGGACCTCACCGACCTGATCCGCTCCGGGCGGCTCGCCCACGGCGACCGCCTCCCCGGTGAGAACCAGCTCGCCCTGCAGTACCAGGTCAGCCGCGGCACCGTCCGCAGCGCGCTGTCCGAGCTCCAGCAGCTCGAGCTCATCTCCACCCAGGCCGGCGTCGGCTCCTTCGTCACCTTCGACGGCGTCCAGCTCGACCAGCGGATCGGCTGGGCCCGCGCCCTCGCCGACGCCGGTGCGCCGGTCACCACCGAACTGCTCGGCATCGAAGCCGTCGAAGACGTGGCCCTGGAAGAAGAATTCGGCGAGCAGGCCTACGTCGCCGTGCGGCGGCTGCGGCGGGAGCGCGAACGCGGGGTCTCGCTCGAAACCGCCACCGTGCCCGCCGTCGGACCGCTCGCCGACCTCCCCGCGACGGGCCTGCAGGACGGCTCCCTGACCAAGACCCTCGAAGCCGCCGGCCGGATCTCCGTCGGCGGCGACCAGTGGATCAGCACCGAACGCCTCGACGCCTGCGCCGCCGAACTGCTCGGCCGCTCGATCGGCGAGCTCTTCCTCCGCGCCGAGCGCACCTCGGTCGACATCGAAGGCCGGCTCGTCGAGCGCGTCGTCAGCCTGCTGGACCCGGACCGGTTCCAGTTCCACCTCACCTTCGGACACCGGTGACCGCGCGGGACCGGGCGCTCGGCGCCTTCACCGGGCTGGCCGTCGGCGACGCGCTCGGCATGCCGACGCAGTCGATGTCCCGCGCCGCCATCGCCGCCACCTACGGGCCGGTCACCGGGCTGCTCACCGCCGTCGCCGAGCAGCCGGTCGCGCCGTCGATGCCCGCCGGCTCGGTCACCGACGACACCGAGCAGGCCGTCCTGCTGGCCCGGCTGCTCATCGACGGCCGCGGCACCGTCGAGCCGCACGTCTTCGCCGACGCCCTGCTGATCTGGGAGGCCGACATGGTCCGCCGCGGTTCCGCGGACCTGCTCGGGCCGTCCACCAAACGCGCGCTCGCCCGGCTCCAGGACGGCGTCCCGGCCGACGAAGCCGGCCGCACCGGCACCACCAACGGCGCCGCCATGCGGGTCACGCCGGTCGGCATCGCGACGCCGTCGGACGACCTGCACCGGCTGGTCGACGCCGTTGTCGCGACCGCGCGGGTCACGCACAACACCAGCCTGGGCATCGCGTCGGCCGCCGCGGTCGCGGCCGCCGTCTCCGCCGGGGTCGACGGCGCGAGCCTGGCCGAAGCACTCGACGCGGGCGAGCGCGCCGCCGTCGTCGGCGGGGAACGCGGGCACTGGGCACCCGGCGGGGAGATCGCCGCCCGGATCCGCTGGGCGCGCGACTGGGTGCGGGGCATGGCGCCGGCCGCCGTCGCCGACGCGGTCGCGCGGGTGATCGGCACGTCGGTCGCGTCGCAGGAGTCCGTGGTGGCCGCGTTCGCGCTGGCCGAGGCCGTGGGCGACGACCCGCCGGCGGCGTTGCGCCTCGCCGCCGGGCTCGGCGGCGACACCGACACCGTCGCCGCGATCTGCGGGGCGATACTCGGCGCCGCGTACGGTGTCGGCGCCTTCCGCCCCGAGGTCGTCGAGACCGTGCTCGCCGTCAACCGGCTCGAGTTCGGGCCGCTGGTCGACGAACTCCTGAAGCTGCGCCGCCGATGACCGGGCGGCTGGTGCACACCGGACAGGTCGTCGTCGACCTCGTCATGGCGGTGCCGGCCCTGCCCCCGCCCGGCGGTGACGTCCTGGCGTCGACGACGAACTTGTTGCCCGGCGGGGGTTTCAACGTGATGGCCGCCGCCGCGCGGTCCGGTGCGCGGGTGCTTTACGCGGGCAGCCACGGCATCGGCGGCTTCGGCGATCTCGCCCGCGGCGCCCTCGCGGCCGAGGGCGTGGAATTGGCGCACGAACCCATGTCCGAAATGGACACTGGTGTGGTCGTAGTGCTGGTGGACGCGACCGGCGAGCGCACCTTCGCGACCGGTACCGGCGCCGAAGGCCGGCTGCGCGCCGAGTTTCTCGACCGGGTCACCCCAAAGAATGACGACGTCGTGTACGTGAGCGGATACAGTTGGTTGCACGAGATCAATCGCGCGGCCCTCATCGAGTGGCTGCCCCGGCTGCCCGGCTCGAAGATCCTGTTCGACCCCGGCCCGCTCATCGCCGACATCGACCCTGGAGACCTCCATGACTTGCTGTCCACAATAGACATCTTGAGCTGCAACGCCCGCGAAGCCGAGGTGCTGGGCGAGCTGCCGCCCGTCGCCGTCGTCCGCGAAGGCGCGAAAGGCTGTCGTGTCCACGAAAACGGCCGGATCACCGACGTGCCCGGGTTCCCGGTCGACGTCGTGGACACCACCGGCGCCGGCGACACGCACTGCGGTGTGCTGGCCGCGGAGCTGTTGCGCGGCAGCACGGTCCTCGACGCCGCCGTGCGCGCCAACGCGGCGGCCGCGCTTTCGGTGACCCGGCGCGGCCCGGCGACCGCGCCGGGCCGGGAGGAGATCGACCAGCTGGTGGAGGCGACGCGATGACCGGTTCCCGCAGGCTCGAGGTGGAGACGAACGGCCTCGACGTGATCGACGACGCCGAGCGGCGCGGACGGCCGCGGCAGCTGTTCTGGCCGTGGTTCGGCGCGAACGTGTCGGTGCTGGGGCTGAGCTACGGCTCGTTCACCCTCGGCTTCGGTATCTCCTTCGGGCAGGCGCTCGTCGCCGGCGTCGTCGGCATCCTGTTCTCGTTCCTGCTGTGCGGGTTCATCGCCATCGCGGGCAAACGCGGGTCGGCGCCGACGATGCTGCTCTCGCGGGCGGCGTTCGGCGTGCGCGGCAACCGGCTGCCGTCGGCGATCTCGTGGCTGTTGACGGTCGGCTGGGAGACCGTGCTCGCCGCGCTGGCGACGCTGGCCACGGCCACCGTGTTCGAGCGCCTCGGCTGGGGCGGCGGGACACCGACGAAGGTGGTCGCGCTCGTCGTGGTGGCGGCGCTGACCGTCGCCGCCGGCGTGCTCGGCTTCGACGCGATCATGAAGCTGCAGACGTGGATCACCTGGATCACCGGGGTGCTGACCGTCGTCTACGTGGTCCTCGTGGCCGGCGATGTGCACTGGGAAGCGGTCAGCGCGCTGCCGTCGGGTTCGGCCCAGCAGTGGGTCGGGGCGCTGGTGTTCCTGATGACCGGGTTCGGCCTCGGCTGGGTCAACGCGGCCGCGGACTACTCGCGCTACCTGCCGCGGTCGTCGTCGAGCCGGGGCGTGGTCGGCTGGACGACGTTCGGCGCGTCGGTGGCGCCGGTGGTGCTGCTGGTGTTCGGGCTGCTGCTGGCCGGCTCGTCGCCGGACCTGAACAAGGCGATCGCGGCGGACCCGATCGGCGCGCTGACGACGTTGCTGCCGCTGTGGTTCCTGGTCCCGTTCGCGATCGTCGCGGTGCTCGGCCTGGTCGGCGGCGCGGTGCTGGACATCTATTCGTCGGGCCTGGCCCTGCTCTCGGCGGGCCTGCGCATCCCCCGCCCGGCGGCGGCGCTGGTCGACGGCGTGATCATGATCCTCGGCACGATCTACATCGTCTTCTTCGGCGGCGAGTTCCTCGGCCAGTTCCAGGGCTTCCTGGTGACGCTGGGCGTCCCGGTGGCGGCGTGGTGCGGCGTGATGCTCGCGGACGTCCTGCTGCGCCGAGGCGACTACGCCGAGCGCGAGCTGTTCGACCCGGCCGGCCGCTACGGCGACGTCCGTGTCGGCCCGATCGCCCTTGTCCTGATGTCGACGGCGCTCGGCTGGGGCCTGGTGACGAACACGTCCGCCGAGTGGCTGAAGTGGCAGGGATACCTCCTGGAGCCGTTCGGGCTCGGCGGTCGCGAAGGCGCGTGGGCCTTCGCGAACCTCGGCGTGCTGCTGGCGCTGGCCCTGGGTTTCCTGGTGACATTGCTGACGCGGCGGCGGGTCCGCGAACAGGAGGCGGCGTGAAGAGGATCCTGGCGGTCATCGACCTGCAGAACGTGTTCGCCGACCCGGCGAGCCCGTGGTTCACCCCCCGCTTCGCCGAGGTGCTCCCGCCGATCCACCGGTTGGTGACGGCGTTCGGCAACGACGTCGTGTTCACGCGGTTCGTCGCGCCTGCACGCCCGGAAGGAGCGTGGCGCCGGTACTACGAGCAGTGGCCGTTCGCCTTGCAGTCACCGGACGCACCGCTGTACCAGGTGGTCGACGCGTTCGACCCATCATCCACTGTGGACGCACACACCTTCGGCAAGTGGAACGCCCGCATGGCCACCCGGGTGGGCGGAGCGGGTTTGGTGCTCGCGGGCGTCTCAACGGACTGCTGCGTGTTGTCGACAGCGCTGGCAGCCGCGGACGCAGGCGTCGCGGTGACGGTGGTGTCTGACGCGTGCGCGGGCGTGGACGACGAGAGCCACGCAAAGGCATTGGACATCATGAGGCTGTACGCCCCCCTGGTGACCGTCGTCACAACCGCGGAGCTGCTCGGCTAGTCTGGGCTCGGTGAGCCTCGAAGCCTCGGCGATCGCGTTGACGACGGCGGTGGTGAAAGCCGCCGCCAAGATCTGGCTTGGAGATCGCCCGATCGCCGCCGACGCCACGGCCAAAGTGTTCGACCTGCTCGAGAAGCAGGTCACCGGCCTGAACGACCGCCGCAAGCTCCGGCTGTTGTTCACCAACCTCGAGTCTCGGGTCGCCGACCAGCTGCTGCCCTTCCTCGACGTCGAGTTCCGTGCGTTGCCGGAGAACGAGCGCGCGGCCGCGGTGGACGCGGTGCACGAGACATTCGAGCGCGCCGCGTTGACCGACGACGACCTGTTCGCCACCGACCTCGATGCCGCGTACCTCTACCGCTACCTGCTCCGGACCGTCCCCGGCGTCACCAGGCTCCTCTCGGCCGACGCGACCGAGCTGTACCAGCGGGTGCTGCGGGAATGCTGCGCGTACCTGGTCCAGGTCACAAGCACCCTGCCGCGCTTCCAGCCGGGTGCGCTCGTCGAGATCCTGCAGCGCGAGACGGAGATCCTCGAGACAGTCCGGAAGGTACTGGCGACGCTGCCCGAACGCCGTCACCCGGACGACTTCGCCGCGGACTTCCGCCGCCAGGTCGTGACGGCGCTCGACCGGATGGCGCTGTTCGGCGCGGGCCTGGCCGAGGCAACCCGGCTGTATCCGCTGTCGGTCGCCTACCTGAGCCTGAGCGTCACGTCCGAGGATGGCGTCTCCGGCGACCGGATCGAGCACGTGCTGCCGCGAACGTCGAGGATTCTCCTGCGCGGTGAAGCAGGCTCCGGCAAAACGACGCTGCTGCAGTGGCTGGCCGTCCAGTGCGCGAGCCGGCAGCTGCAGAACGTCGACGGTTGGGACAACCTCGAGCCGTTCCTGGTGCGGCTGCGCCGGTTCAGCCACTCGCCGCTGCCGGCACCGGAACGCTTCCTCGACGAAGTCGGCAGGCACATCGCCGACGAGATGCCGCCCGGCTGGGTGCAGCGGCAGCTGCGCCAAGGCCGGGCCGTCGTGCTCGTCGACGGCCTCGACGAGGTCCCGGACGGGCGCCGCCGCGAGGTGCATGAATGGCTGCGGGAACTCGTCGGCGCGTTCCCGCGCGCACGGTTCGTCGTCACCACGCGCCCGACCGCGGTGACCTCCGGCTGGCTGCGTGCCGAGGGGTTCACCGAGGTGCGGCTCCAGCCGATGACCCCGCGCGATGTCCGGACGTTCGTCACGCGCTGGCACCACGCGCTGCCGGACGAGCCGCTCGACGAAGAACGCGACGCCCTGATCACGGCCATCGGCGCCCGCAGCGCGCTGCGGCGGCTCGCCGAGAACCCGCTGCTGTGCGCGTTGCTGTGCGCGCTGCACCACCAAGGCAACGGACGCCTTCCGGAGAACCGGATGGAACTGTACGAAGTCGCGTTGCGCATGCTGCTCGACAGCCGCGACATCGAGCGCGGGATCGAAGCTCCCGTCCGGCTGTCGCTGACCGAGAAACTGGTGCTGCTGCGAAGCCTGGCGTACTGGCTGGTCCGCAACGGCCACACGGACGTCCCGGCCGCCGACGCCGAAGCCCGCATCACGGCGAAGCTGCGTTCGATGGGCCAGATCGACGTGACACCGCGGACGGTCTTCCGCCACCTCCTGGATCGAGGCGGCGTGCTGCGCGAACCGGTCCCGGGCCGGATCGACTTCGTACACCGCACGTTCCAGGAGTACCTGGCCGCCCAGGCGGCGATCGAAGAGGACGACATCGGCATCCTGACGGCGAACGCCTACCGCGACGAGTGGCGCGAAGTGGTGATCCTGGCGGCGGGCCACGCCCATCCCGCACAACGCGAGCGTCTGCTGGACGGGATCCTCCAGTGGGACACGGACGAGCAGGAGCGGCTGAAGCTCGACCTGGTGGCGCTGGCGTGCTTGGAGACGTCCCCGGTGTTGAGCGAGCGGCTGCGGAACGAGATCGAGGACCGGGCCAGCACGCTGATCCCGCCTTCGACCTTTGAGGAAGCAAAAGCGTTGGCGGCAGCGGGCGAGTTCGTCCTCGACCTGCTGGCTGACTGCGAACCCGAGGACCCCGCGACCACGGCGGCGACCGTCCACGCGATCGCGTTGGTCGGTGGTCCTGGCGCTTTGGAGCTCCTGACCCGCCACCGCAACGCCCAGGACAAGACCGTGGTAAGAGTGCTGGTCAACGCACGACAGCAGTTCGATCCGGCGGAGTTCGCCGAACGCGTGCTGGCCGATCTGCCGATCGACTACTTGTGGGCGGACGAACCGGCGGCCCTTGCCGGTCTGAAGCACCTGCGACATCTCAGGTACCTCGGTTGTGACCTCGGAGGCTCGGACGAGTTCGATTTTGCCCTATTGGCGGGCACTTTGCTGGAAAGCATCACCTTGACAGGCGCCTGGGTCGAGGCACCGACGGATATCGGACCGCTGGCAGGAATTCGCACCCTGCGAGAGGTCATCGCCGAGGTGCCGACGCACGGGTGGGCGCGGCTAGCGGAGCTCCCGGACCTGAAAGCCCTCACGCTGAGCCACATCGAAGCCGGCGACCAGCTCGTCGAGCTGACCCCCTTGCGGCACTTGCCGGCGCTGACGCTGGACTGGGCCGCGGACCTCGAAGACCTGCAGCATCTGTCCTTTCTGGACCGGCCACTCAAGCTCGGCTTCCAGCACTGCTACGACCTACGGGACATCCGCGCCCTGGTCCGCTGGGCCGGTAGCCTGACCGAGCTCAGCTTCATCGATTGCCCCAAGGTGGACCTGAGTTTGCTGCCGTCCTTGACCGGACTCCGGGTGCTTGAGCTCATGAACGCTTCCATTGCGGACCTTTGGCTCGTGTCCCGCCTGAAGGCGCTCCGGGAGCTGCGCTTGCACGGCACCGACGACATCGATCTGAGCCCCCTCGCCCACCGGCCCGACCTCAAGGTGAGAAGGCCCCTCGGATCCGACGCTCTTCGACCAGGACACAGCAGCAGGCGATAGATTCGGGCCGTGATCGACCACATCAGCATCCCCACCGAGGCCGGTTCCTTCGACGCCATCGCCGCCGGGCCCGAGGATGGCCGGCCCGTGCTGTTGCTGCACGGCTTTCCCGAAGCCGCGATCGAGTGGGAGCACCAGGTCGCCACCCTCGGGGTGCTCGGGTTCCGGGCCGTCGCGCCGGATCAGCGGGGCTACTCGCCGGACGTTCGGCCCGAGCAGGCCGGGGACTACTCCATCGTTCACCTCGTCGGGGACGTCGTCGCCGTCACCGAAGCGCTCGGCTGGGCGGAGTTCGACCTCGTCGGGCACGACTGGGGTGGTGCTGTCGCCTGGTGGACTGCCGACGCGCACCCCGAACGCCTTCGCAGCCTCGCCGTCGTCTCCACTCCGCACCCCGCCGCGCTCGCCGAGGCCATGAAGACCGATGAGGACCAGCACCTGCGTACCCGGTACATGACCGAGTGGCGGCAGACCCGCGTCACCGAGCGGCGGATGCTGGAGAACGACGGCCGCGCGCTGCGGGAGATGTTCGAGCGGCGCGTGTCGCCGTCGAAGGTCGACGAGTACGTGCGGCGGCTGTCCGAGCCGGGTGCGCTCACCGCCGCCCTCAACTGGTACCGGGCCGGGCGGCCCGGCGGGAAGATCGGCAAGATCGCCGTGCCGACGCTGTACATCTGGAGCACCGAGGACGTTTCCTTCGGCTCCGCCGCCGCGCTCGACACCGCCAACTGGGTCACCGCGCCCTACCGCTTCGAGATGCTCGAAGACGTCACGCACTGGGCGCCCGAGGAGACGCCGGAAGCCGTCACCTCGCTGCTCGTGGAGCACCTCAACGCGCGGTGACGGCCCGTCACCCCGCCGGGCGGACCACGGGTAACCCACCCGCCTCGCGGTACGGCGCGGCGCGGCCCGTCGTGTTCACTGGGGCACGTGGATACCGCGATCGAACCCGAGACCGAGCAGATCGTCTTCGTCACCGAGGACGGCGTGCCCACCGGCGAGACCGGCCCGAAGCTGGCCAGCCACCACGAGCACACCCGGTTGCACCTGGCCTTCTCGTGCTACGTCCTGCGGCGCAGCGACAACGCCCTGCTGATCACCCAGCGCGCCCTCCACAAAAAGGTCTGGCCCGGGGTCTGGACCAACAGCGTCTGCGGCCACCCCGCGCCCGGCGAGACCCTCGAGGACGCCGTCCGGCGCCGCGCCGGCTACGAACTCGGGCTGCCGTCGCTGTCCGGGCTGCACTGCGTGCTGCCGAACTACCGCTACCGGACGCCGCCGTTCCAGGGGATCGTCGAGAACGAGTTCTGCCCGGTGTTCGCCGCCTGGGCCGACGCCGAGCCGGCGCCGAACCCCGAGGAGGTCGGCGGCTGGCGCTGGGTCGCCTGGGCTGACTACATTGAGTTGCTGGACGACGCAACGGCTAATGTGAGTTACTGGGCAAAGGACCAGTTCTCCCAGCTCAATGGCATCGAGCCGTTCTCCGAGCTCTGAACCGAACACTCCGGAGAGTCACCGTCGCCGTCCCGTTTGAGCGAAATTCATCTTCTTCCGCACCGGTACCTCAAGCGCGGCCGTCCCCACGACGACAACCAAGGGGTGGTGGAGGTGGGGATGGTCGCCGAGGGCGAAGGCACGCCGGGCCGGACGACCAGCCCGCCGGACCTGCTCCGCCTGCACGAGGCCATCGCCGGCCTCTTCGCCACCCAGGGCGACTGGCGGCGCGCCTACCAGCACCTGCGGTCCGCGCTGGACATCGCCCGCGACGGCAGCCTCCGCGACGCGCTGACGTCGAGTTACAACCGCCGCTACCTCGACGAGCGGCTGTACGGACCGTTCACCGACCGTCCGCCGCTGGCGCTCGCGCTGATCGACCTCGACCGCTTCAAGAGCATCAACGACACGTACGGTCACCTCGTCGGCGACCGCGTCCTGCGCCGGGTCGCCGACCTCCTCCAGGAGAACCTCCCGCCGGACGGCTTCTGCGCCCGCTACGGCGGCGAAGAGTTCGTCCTGTGGCTGCCCGGGGTCGACGCCGGGCGGGCCGTCCGCGTGGTCGACGACGCCCGGTTGCGCGTCGCCCGTCACCCCTGGTCAGAACTCCAGCCGGGACTCCGGGTGACCATCAGCGCCGGCCTGGCGCACGAGCCGGGGACGCCGGCGTCACCGGAGCGCCAGCTGCGCCGCGCGGACGTCCTGCTTTATGCGGCGAAACGCGCGGGCCGCAACAAAGTCGTCTATCGCGACGCACAAACGACGCAGTTAATGACCCACTCTGAGTAACGCAAAGACGGGATTACTCCGTCCGCCGACAAGCGTCGTCACCCGTTTGTCGACGCACACCGGCCGTTCGTCGACTCAAGGTGAAGAAAATTCCGGGAGGGTGTCGTCACGAACGGGGGGTATCCGTACGATAACGAAAACCTCCGGAGGAACGATCACCTCCTGCGGGGGAAGACGGCCACGGAGAAGCCACCCCCTTCGATCGCGCGAAAGGAGACCGAGTGCCGGACGAGCTCGACAGCCCGGGAACCGGTCGCCGCCTCGACGGTGCCGCGCGGCCCCGGCCCGGACGGCGCCGGTCGATGGAGGACCAGGGCGGGATCAGCGTCTCGGACGTCGTCGCCAAGACCACCGGCGCCCGCCCGTTGCCGCCCCGCGAGCAGCAGGACCGCCCCGACCAGCCCGGACGCCGGGCCCACAGCGCCGAACCACCGGCCCCGGCGCGGTCGTCGCAGCCGGGTGCCCCGAGGCCGGCGCAGGGTGCTCCTGAAGACCCAGTACCCACGGACGCCACTCGTCAACCGCGCACTCCGCGACCCCGCCAGCCCCGCCGCACGACGGCCGCGGCCCCGCTGCCGGAGGCCCCGCTCCAGCGGCGCCCACCGGCCACGAACCCGGGCCCGCAGCAGACGTCGGCCGCACCGCAGCCGCCCCGGCGCCCCCGGCGCCCGGTGGCCGAGGCGCCCCAGGCCGACAGCACCCCGCCGCGCCGCGCACCCCGCCCCGACGCGGCCGCCCCCCAGCGACCGACGCCGGACAGCCCGGCACCCCGCCGGGCCGCCGAAGGAGCCGCACCCCCGCGCGCGGCCGGCGACGGCCCCGCAAACCGCCGCATCGCAGGTCCGGCCGACGCGGCCGCCCCGCAGCGCCCCAGCCCGGCGAGCCCCGCGTCCCGGCGCTCCACGCCGGACAGCCCGGCGCCCCGCCGCGCGGCGAACGCCGAAGGGCTCAGCCCTCAGCGCGCGGCCGGCGACGGCCCGGCAAACCGCCGCCCCGCCGCCGACAGCCCGGCACCCCGCCGCGCCACGGAGAACCCCGCGTCCCGGCGCCCGGCAGCTCCGGCCGACGTGGCTGCCCCGTCGCGCCCCACGCCCGACAGTCCGGCGCCCCGCCGCACGGCGAACGCCGAGCGCGCGGCCGGCGACGGCCCGGCGAACCGCCGCCCCGAGCCGGCGGCGCCTCAGCGTGCCGCCGCCGACGGCGATGGGTCTCGTTCCGCACCCCAGCGGCCCTCCGCCGTGCCGTCGCGGGCCGAACTCGATCCGCTGACCATGACCGACGAGATGGAAGCGATCGACGAGGCGACCCAGTACCGCCGCAAGATCGATCACACCCTCGCCCGGTTCTCCGCCGCCCACGACGAGATGAATGCCGAAGAGGCCAAGCGGCGCGAACGCCGTGAACGGCTCTCGCCCACCTCCTTGCTCGAAAGCACCCGCACCGCCCTGCACCGCGTCGTCACCACGGCACCCGAAGAGGCCCAAGCCGACGCCGAACAGACCCGGCTGCAGGAAACGAAGCAGCGGAAGCTCGACCGGTCGGCCCGGTTCGGGCGGATCGCCGCCGCCGTCGTGGCCGGGCTCGTCTTCCTCGGGATCGGGGGTGCCTGGGGGGCGCAGACCTACTTCGACGCCAAGTTCACCCAGGTCTCCGCGCTCGACGAGAACTCCGCCGACATCCAGGACGCCGAGGCGCAGGCCAACGACGAAAACTTCCTGATGGTCGGCTCCGACACGCGCGACGGCGCGTCCGCCGAGGAAGGCGTCGGCACCGCCGACAGCACGCCGGGCGCCCGGAGCGACACCGTGATGGTCGCGCACATCCCGGCCGACCGGAAGCGGGTCGTCGTCACGTCGTTCCCGCGCGACCTCGAGATCAACCGCCCGGACTGCCAGAAGTGGGACCCGGCCCAGAACAAGACGACCGCCGAGGTCTACAAGGGCGCGAAGTTCGCCAAGCTGAACACCGCCTACGCGGTCGGCGGCCCGGCGTGCGTGACCAAGGTGATCCAGCAGATCACCGGGCTGCGGATCAACCACTTCATCGGCATCGACTTCAACGGCTTCAAGGAGATGGTCGACGCGGTGCACGGCGTCACCATCAACAACGAGATCCCGATCGACGACACCATCCTCGGCAAGGTGCTGCTGCAGACCGGCGAGGTGACGATCTCCGGCGACCAGGCGCTGAACTTCGTCCGCGCGCGGCACGTCAAGGGCGACCCGACGTCCGACTACGGCCGGATCAAGCGGCAGCAGGAGTTCATCGGCGCGCTGCTGAAGAAGGTCATGTCCTCGGACGTCGTGCTCGACCCCGGCAAGCTCAGCGACTTCATCAGCGCCTTCGCGAAGGCCACCTTCGGCGACAACCTCGGCGTCAAGCAGATGATGACGCTGGCGCAGTCGATGAAGGGCCTCGACCAGTCGAAGATCACGTTCCTCACCGTCCCGACGGTCGGCATGGCCAACAACCGCGGCAACGAGGTCCTCGTCGTCAGCAAGACGAAGGCCCTCTTCGACGCGCTGCGCAACAACACCGCGCTGCCCGACCCGAAGGCACCGGTCCCGGTGGGCGAGCAGGCCCCGCCGACCAGCACGTCGAAGCCGAAGAGCAGCGGCACTTCGAAGTCGACGACCACCCGCAAGAGCACCACCACGGGCTGATCCGCGAGGATCGTTAGTCCGGGTTCACGTGCGGTTCACCCGGCGATGCGGTATTTGGCCACGGTTGGCCGTAGGGTTGGGCCATGCGTGAGGCTTACCATGTCGAACTCGAACAGCTCGCCGTCAACCTGGCCGCGATGTCGGTCCAGGTCGCCGAAGCGATGGAGCGGGCCACGCGGGCACTGCTGGAGGCCGACCTGGGTCTCGCCGAGCAGGTGATCAGCGACGACGCCAAGGTCGACGACGCCCGCGCCCAGTGCGAGGAGCAGGCGTACGCGCTGCTGGCCCTGCAGGCGCCGGTGGCGACCGACCTGCGCACGGTGCTCGCGGCGATCCACGCCGCCGAAAGCCTGGAGCGGATGGGCGACCTGGCCCTGCACGTGGCGAAGGCCGCGCGGCGCCGTCACCCCGATCCGGTGCTGCCGGAGGCGGTGCGGCCGTACTTCGCCGAGATGGGCGAGATCGCGGTCAAGCTGGCCCGCCAGACCGAGCTGGTCATCAAGACGAAGGACGTCGAAGCCGCGAAGACGCTCGAGTCCGACGACGACCAGGTCGACGACATCCACCGCCACCTGTTCACGGTCCTGATGGACCGCGAGTGGCCGCACGGCGTGGCCGCGGCGGTCGACGTGACGCTGCTGGGCCGCTTCTACGAGCGCTACGCCGACCACGCGGTGTCGGTCGCGAAGCGGATGATCTTCGTGGTCACCGGCAAGATGCCGGGCTACGGCTCCGACGACACCATCTGAGCCGCACTGACGAAGAAAGCCCCCGGCCGCGGCCGGGGGC